>JBGSLI010000108.1:0-2369 GCA_041740775.1 Alteraurantiacibacter sp.
GCGCGCTTCTTCGACGATTGCTTCGACCGAAGGCGCCTCAACCTTGCCGTGGAAATAGGCGGCAGCGGCCATGTTGGGCAGGGTGACGATATAGGCCATCTCGTTCCCCGGCGTCGGTTCCCGCCCGGCAAAATCGAGGATCGTCGAGATCAGGATCAGCCCGTTGAGGCCGACGTCGTTATAGGTGCCGCCCTCCAATTCGTCCGCGACCATGGCGGTGCGGGTGGTGCCGTAGCTTTCCCCGCCGAGATATTTGGGGCTGCTCCAGCGGGCATTGTCGTTGAGCCACAGCCGGATCACCTTGGCCACCGCGCGGCCATCCTGCCTGAGGCCATAATATTTCTTGGGATCAGTGCCTTGGGTCAGGTGGCTGAAGCCGGTGCCGGGCGGGTCGATGAACACCAGATCAGCGACATCGAGCAGGCTGTCCGGGTTGTCGAGCAGCGGATAGGGCGGCGCGCCGTCATCCTTGGCGTCCGAAGGGATCGCCACCCGCTTGGGCCCGAATGCGCCCATCTGGAGCCACACCGAGCCTGATCCGGGCCCGCCGTTGTAGATGAAGAACACCGGACGTGTCGGGTCTGCGGGGGTTTTGACATACGAGGTGGTGACGATGACCGCCTCGGCCTTGCCGGCGTCGTCCGACAGGATCGTATCAGCGATGGTCGCACGATATGCGACGCGCTGCCCGCCAAATGTGCCGACAAGGTCGCGGGTGCGCGTCTGCGCGACCGGCACAGCAGGCTTGGCGGCGTCCATCTTGGGCGCGGGATCATCCTGCGCGGTGGTGGGGAGAGCACCAAAGAGAACTGGAGCGGCGAGGGTGAGCGCGGCAAGGCGCAAGGGGAATCGACGGTTCATGGGGCAGTTGAGTGACACTCCCGGCGGCGGTGTTCAAGGGGCTCTTACGGCTTCCCCCCCATCCGCTTCGCCCGCATCTTCCCGTACCGCGTCTTGCGCGTCCCCGGTTTGCCCTCGTTTGAGCGCCCCACAATCGGCGCGCGTTTTTGGCCGTCCGGTATGCCCAACTCATCCGCTTCCAGCCGCCGGATTTCGTCGCGCAGCCGGCCTGCTTCCTCGAACTCAAGGTTCGCAGCCGCATTGCGCATCCGCTTTTCGAGGTCTTCGATGTATCCGCGCAGGTTGTGGCCCACCAGATTGTTGCGCTCTGGATCGCCGGTATCCACCAGCACTGAATCCTGCGCCGCTGAATGCGCGACAATATCGTGGATGTTGCGCTTGATCGTCTGCGGCGTGATGCCGTGTTCGGCGTTGAATGCTTCCTGCCTTGACCGGCGACGGTCGGTTTCGGCGAGTGCGCGTTCCATGCTGCCCGTCACCCGGTCGGCATAGAGGATCACCCGGCCATCGACGTTGCGCGCCGCGCGGCCGATGGTCTGGATCAGCGAGGTTTCGCTACGCAAAAACCCTTCCTTGTCGGCATCGAGGATCGCCACCAGCCCGCATTCGGGAATGTCGAGCCCTTCGCGCAGCAGGTTGATCCCGATCAGCACGTCATAGACGCCGAGCCGCAGGTCGCGGATCAGTTCGATGCGTTCGAGTGTCTCGACGTCCGAGTGCATATAGCGCACCCGAACACCTGCCTCGTGCATGAATTCGGTCAAATCCTCCGCCATCCGCTTAGTCAGGGTGGTGACCAGCGTGCGGTAACCCTTGGCCGCGGTGGCTTTGCATTCGACGATGCAGTCCTGCACCTGATCTTCGACGGGGCGGATTTCCACCGGCGGATCGATCAACCCGGTGGGGCGGATCACCTGTTCGGCAAACACGCCGCCGGTCTGGTCCATCTCCCAATGCCCCGGCGTGGCGCTGACCGCAAAGGTCTGCGGGCGCATCGCGTCCCATTCGTTAAAGCGCAGCGGGCGGTTGTCGATGCAGCTTGGCAGGCGGAAGCCGTATTCCGCCAGCGTCAGTTTGCGGCGGTGATCGCCTTTTGCCATCGCGCCGATTTGCGGCACGGTCTGGTGGCTTTCATCGACGAACAGCAGCGCGTTTTCGGGCAGGTATTCGAACAAAGTCGGCGGCGGTTCGCCCGGCAGCCTGCCGGTGAGAAAGCGCGAATAATTCTCGATCCCTGCGCAGCTGCCGGTCGCCGCGATCATTTCCAGATCGAAATGGGTGCGTTGTTCCAGCCGCTGGCGTTCGAGCAGCTTGCCCTCGATCTCCAACTCCTTGAGCCGTTCTTCCAGCTCGAATTTGATCGCGGCAGCCGCCTGCTTCATCGTCGGGCCGGGGGTGACATAGTGCGAATTGGCATAGACCCGCACCTTCTCCAGCGCCGCGCCTTTTACGCCGGTGAGCGGATCGAATTCGGCGATGCCCTCGATCTCGTCGCCAAAGAAGCTCAC
>JBGSLI010000109.1:0-2216 GCA_041740775.1 Alteraurantiacibacter sp.
ACGTGCGGGCAAATTCTTCCGCCGCCGGGCGAGCGAAGCGGAGGAAATCGATCCGCGGGATGTCCGGTCATTGCGCGGCGCGCTGCAGGCGCTGGCCGCCAGCCTGGGCGAATATGGCGCACAGCCGCTGGGCGATTACACGGGCCCTTCGGGCCATGCCAACAACGAACTGCTGGAATTGCTGAGCGCGCTTTACAATGGCGAAATGCGCCCCGTGCGCCGCCCCGACAGCGCCACCGATATCGGCAATATGCTGCCCTATCGCCGCGCCAGTTTCGGCGTGGATGCGATGGAACTGCGCGGCAGCGGCGGGGCCGATTTTGCCGGCATCCTCAGCCTTAAGGACTATCCCGACGCCACCAGCCCCGGCCTGCTCGATGCCATGCTGCGGTTGCCGTATGAAATGATCGTGAGCGAAAGCTTCGCACCGCAGGAACGCCAGACGGCGCGCGAGCGGATCGATCTGGCGATCCGCCGCCTCAAGAGCGCGGACGAGGAAGCGCAGGCCGAACGCGCCGAAATGATGGCCGCGCGCGATGAACTGGGCACCGGATCGGTAGCCTATGGCGATCACCACCTGACCGTGCTGGTGCGCGAGCGCAGCCTTGAACGGCTGGACGATGCCAGTGCCGCCGTGGGCGCCGCGCTGGCCGATACCGGCGCGATTGCTGTGCGCGAGGATACCAATCTGGAACCGGCCTTCTGGGGCCAGTTTCCCGGCAATGAACATTATCTGGTGCGACGGGCGATGATTTCGACCGCCAATATGGCCAGCTTCGGGTCCCTGCACGGCATGGCGCTGGGGCAGGCCGAAGGAAACCACTGGGGCGAGGCGGTGACGCTGCTGCAAACCACCAGTTCCACTCCGTTTTTCTTCAACTTCCATCACGGCGATCTGGGCAATTTCTCGGTCATCGGCCCATCGGGTTCGGGCAAGACCGTGGTGATGAATTTCCTTGCCGCGCAGGCGCAGAAATTTTCCCCGCGCACCATCTTGTTCGACAAGGATCGCGGCGCGGAACTGTTCATTCGCGGCATCGGCGGCAGCTATGACCGCATCCGTGCGGGCGAACCGACCGGCTTCAATCCGCTCGCCCTGCCCGATACGCCCGCCAACCGCGGCTTCCTGCGCGACTGGCTGGCGGTGCTGCTGAAGGCCGAAGGGCCGGAAGAAGCCGCTACCATCGCCGGCGCGGTGGATGCGGCCTATGCCAATGATCCGTCGCTGCGCCGGTTGCGGCATTTCAAGGAACTGGTGTCGGGCAGCCGCCGCCCGCAGCCGGGCGATCTTGCCGACCGGCTTTCCGCATGGATCGGCGCCGAAGACGGGACGGGGGGCGAGAACGGCTGGCTGTTCGACAATGCCGATGACCGGCTGGATCTTTCCACCCGCGTGATGGGTTTCGACATGACCGCGCTGCTGGACAATCCCCGGCTGCGCACGCCAACCATGATGTATCTGTTCCATCGCATCGACGAGCGGCTGGACGGGCAGCCGACGATGATCCTGATCGATGAGGGCTGGAAGGCGCTGGACGACGAGGTGTTTGCCGCGCGTATCCGCGACTGGCTGAAAACGCTCCGGAAGCGCAACGCACTGGTGGGTTTCGCCACCCAGTCGGCGCGCGATGCGCTCGACAGCAGGATCAGCACCGCGCTGGTGGAACAGACCGCCACGATGGTGTTCATGCCCAATGCCCGCGCAAGGGCAGAGGATTATTGCGACGGCTTCGGCCTGACCGAACACGAGTTTGCGCTGATCCGCAGCCTGCCCGCGCACAGCCGCTGCTTTCTGGTGCGCCAGCCCGATGCCAGCGTGGTGGTCCGGCTCGACCTGTCGGGCGCGCCTGAAGTGCTGACGATCCTGTCAGGCCGCGAAAGCGCGGTCAGGCGGCTTGATCTGCTGCGTGAAGCGGTCGGCGATGCGCCTTCGGCTTGGTACCCGGCGCTGACGGGGAGGGCGTGGCCCGATGGCGAAGTGGACGAGGACGGTCAGCCGATCTGGCAGGCAGCAGAATGACCACCGCCTGCGATCTGGCAGCCCAGTCGATGGGCACCGGGGTATCCTCTGCACTGACTGCAGTGGACTGCATCGCCAGTGGTGTCAGCGAACAGGCGTTCAACCGCTTGTTCGGTAGCGAGGGTCAGTTGACCTTTGCGCTGACCATGATGCTGGTGTTGTATGTCAGCTTCTTTGCGATCTCGCTGATGCTGGG
>JBGSLI010000110.1:0-10806 GCA_041740775.1 Alteraurantiacibacter sp.
AACCCCTCCCCCGAGGGGAGGGGAGACAGGAGCCCTGCCCCGCGCGCATGTTCGGCCGCCACGACGATATTTTCCGGCGCGGCGTCCACCCCCGTCACTTCCGCACCCAGCCTTGTCAGTGGTTCGCACAGCAGGCCCGCGCCGCAACCGACATCGAGCGCAGACTTGCCCGCCAGCGGCTTCGCACCCTCGATATCGCTTCCCCAATGCAGGTCTATCGCATCGCGGATAAAGCCCAGCCGGACAGGGTTCAGCCGGTGCAGCATGGAGGACGAACCCCTGGGGTCCCACCATTCCTTCGCCAGTCGGCCGAAATGCGCCGCCTCTTCCGGCCGGATGGTGGAGGCACTGGTTGCAATTGTGACAGTTGCGTTGCTCATCGCGTCACCCTAACAGCGCGCGGGGCATTCAACCATACCGGCGAGAGAGGTAAATTGGCGCGCATTGTGATGAAATTCGGGGGCACCTCGATGGCGGGGACCGAGCGGATTCGCCGGGTGGCCAATATCGTCCGCGCGCAGGCTGCGGGCGGCAATCAGGTGGCGGTGGTGGTTTCGGCAATGGCGGGCGAGACCGACCGGCTGGTGAACTTCTGCCGCGAGGCGAACCCGCTGTATGATCCGGCCGAATATGACGTGGTGGTTTCATCGGGCGAACAGGTGACCAGCGGACTGCTCGCGCTCACGCTGCAGGCGATGGGCTGCAAGGCGCGCAGCTGGCTGGGCTGGCAATTGCCGGTAAAGACCTTTGCCAATCACGCCAACGCCCGCGTGGGGGAAATCATGGCCGACCGGCTGCTGGCGGCAATGGCAGAGGGCGAAATTGCCGTGATCCCCGGCTTTCAGGGTGTATCGGACGAAGATCGCATCACCACCATGGGGCGCGGCGGATCGGATACCTCGGCAGTGGCCATCGCCGCCGCCATTCATGCGGACCGCTGCGATATCTACACCGATGTCGATGGCGTCTACACCACC
The DNA here is from genome assembly GCA_041740775.1 of Alteraurantiacibacter sp. Classification (GTDB taxonomy): domain Bacteria; phylum Pseudomonadota; class Alphaproteobacteria; order Sphingomonadales; family Sphingomonadaceae; genus Alteraurantiacibacter. The sequence continues at coordinate 978 of JBGSLI010000110.1, forward strand.
GATCCGCGGATCGTGGCGCGCGCGCGCAAGATCAAGCATATCGCGTTCGAGGAAATGCTCGAACTCGCCTCGGTCGGGGCCAAGGTGTTGCAGACCCGTTCGGTCAGCATGGCGATGAAACACAATGTGCGGTTGCAGGTCCTGTCGTCCTTTGTGGATGATGGCTCACCGTCCGCCGATACGCTGCCGGGCACGATGATCGTGTCCGAAGGCGAGATGAGCAAATTGCTGGAGGAAGGCCTAGTGGAACGCCAATCGGTAACCGGGATCGCGCATGACAAGAACGAGGCCCGCGTGGTGCTGACCCGCGTGCCGGACAGGCCCGGCGCGGTGGCCGAGATATTCACCCCGCTGGGCGAGGCGGGCATCAATGTCGACATGATCATCCAGAACGTGGGCCGCGACAAGGGCGAGACCGACGTGACCTTCACCGTCCCGCAGGCCGAACTCGCCCGCGCGCAGGCGCTGCTGGAGGACAAGAAAGACAAGATCGGTTTCAACCGCATCATCACCGATGCCAAGGTGGCCAAGATCAGCGTTGTCGGCATGGGCATGAAAAGCCACGCGGGCGTTGCCGCCACCATGTTCAAGGCGCTGGCCGATCGCGGCATCAACGTGCAGGCGATCTCAACATCCGAAATCAAGGTCAGCGTGCTGATCGACGAGGACGAGACCGAACTGGCAGTGCGCGTGCTGCACACTGCCTATGGGCTGGATGCGGAAGATGACTTTGGCGGCGCGACGGACTAGGGCACTTTGATGAGCCAACATCCCAAAACCCCCTATCCCAGAACCCATGCGCTGATGGCGCGTGGCCGCAGCTTTCTGGGCACTGAACACGCCATATTGTGCGGGGCGATGAGCTGGGTGTCCGAACGCCATCTGGTCTCTGCGATCAGCAATGGCGGCGGCTTCGGCGTGATCGCCTGCGGGGCTATGACGCCCGCATTGCTCGATGCCGAAATCGCGGCGACCAGGGCGATGACGGGCAAGCCCTTCGGCGTGAACCTCATCACCATGCACCCTGACCTGTTCGCCCTGATCGGCGTGTGCGAGCGGCACGGGGTTTCGCATGTGGTGCTGGCGGGCGGCATCCCGCCCAAGGGCAGTGTGGAGGCAATCAAGGCCTTCGGGGCAAAGGTGATCGTGTTCGCCCCCACGCTGGCGCTGGCGAAAAAACTGCTGCGGAGCGGCGCAGATGCGCTGGTGATCGAAGGTAGCGAGGCGGGCGGGCATATCGGGCCTGTATCCACCAGCGTGCTGGCGCAGGAATTCCTGCCCGAACTGGCGCAGGAATTCGTGGTATTCGTAGCTGGCGGCATCGGCACCGGGGCGATGATCGCCGCCTATCTGGAAATGGGCGCGAGCGGCGTGCAATTGGGCACGCGCTTTGCCTGCGCGACCGAAAGCATTGCCCATCCGAAATTCAAGCAAGCCTTCTTCCGCGCCAAGGCCCGCGATGCCGAAGCCAGCGTCCAGGTCGATCCGCGCCTGCCGGTAATTCCGGTGCGCGCGCTGAAGAACAAGGGCACCGAGGAATTCACCGCCAAGCAGCGCGAAGTCGCGCAGTTGCTCGATGAAGGCAAGGTGGACATGGGCGAGGCGCAATTGCAGATCGAACGCTTCTGGGCCGGCGCGCTGCGCCGCGCGGTGGTGGACGGCGATATCGAGAATGGTTCGCTGATGGCGGGGCAATCGGTCTCGCTGGTGCGCGAGGAAGAGCCTGCGGCGGAGATTATTGCGACATTGATGGCGGAATGCGAGGCGGCCTTGGGGCGGCGGTGATTTCTTCCTCCAGCCGCGAAGTTTCGGCGTCGAGTGCGTTCATCTCGTCGCGGGTGTCGGTGCGATCCAGTCTTCCAACTCGCCGCGCTGTTTGAGCGGAGTTTCGGTCTTCAGCGCCTTTTTCGCTTCACGCTGGAACGCGGCGAAATCGGGCAGGGTCCACCATTCTTCGGGAACCTATATTCCTAACTAGCCGAGAGAGCGGCGCTCCCTAATCGTCCTCTGCCAACCCACGTTCATATTGATCGCCAAAGGCGGGCGTAAAGAGCCTCTCGAACTGCTTTGGCCTATTGCTTGGGGATGCCCTCAACAGCGCCATAACGCCTGATAGCTGCCTTTGCATATGGGGCCTGCCGATACGAAACACCCGGAACGAGCACTTGGGTCAAGTCGCCATACGTGGCGTTGAACCACCGCCTTGCCGGGCGTTGGGTTCAGCGCGCCTGCTTTTCCAGAAGGGTGATAAGTTCGGTTATTTTCGCTCGCTGGTCGCCCTTCGAGCCGAGTTCGATCGCCTCCTCCAGACAATGGCTGGCATGAATCTTTAGCACTTCCATGCGTGCTGAACGCAAGGCCGCCTCCATGGCCGCGAACTGCTGGAGGATATCGATGCAATACCGATCCTCTTCCATCATCCTGGCAATACCGCGCGCCTGGCCTTCGATCCTGCGCATGCGCGCTATTTCGCGTGAGAATTTACTGCTCATCGTAGGCCTCATGCCAGTTTTCTGCACGAGAGCCAATCATCCGCCAACAACAGAACTCTTGAAACTCGCCACATATAATACTATACCCCCCTTAGGTATTAGAAACAAGGGGTGGCTGGTCATGGCCGAAGCAACGCCTGGAAGAAGAATCCGCACATGGGGCTGGACGCTCAGCCTGTTCCTGCTTGTCACCTATCTGATCTGCGTGGGCTTCGGCCTGCTGGTTCCGGCCGGTTTTCACATGCACGAAGCGTGGGCACCGCTGCTGCCTGGTTTCGAATGGCTGACATGGCGAGGTTTCCTCATGGGCGGCGTCGGAAGTTTTCTGTATGGCTGGTATGCAGCGGTTCTGCTGGTGCCGCTCCACAGCTACTTCGCTGCCAGGCAAGCGGAAGGCCCGCGATTGATTCAAGACTGATCGGCCGATGCCCTGTAAAGGACAGACAAAATGAGCATGTCAGACAAGGCCTCTCTCAGATTTCTGGGCGCGACGGGAACGGTTACGGGCTCACGATACCTGATCGAAGCGAAAGGTCGGAGGATACTCATCGATTGCGGGCTGTTTCAGGGATACAAGCAACTTCGTGAGCGGAACTGGAAGCCGTTTCCGGTTCCGCCAAAGTCGATTGATTGCGTATTGCTTACACATGCGCATATCGATCATTCCGGTTATTTGCCCGCGCTGGTGCGGAACGGTTTTCAGGGGCACATCCATTGCACGCCGGCAACCGCCGAACTTTGCGGCCTGCTGCTCCCCGACAGCGGACATCTTCAGGAGGAAGAGGCGCGCTACGCAGAGCGCAAGGGCTATTCCAGACACGCCCGCCCCAAACCGCTTTACACGCAAGAAGATGCCCGGACCGCGCTGGAACATTTTCGCGAAACCGCGTTTGACCGGACACTTGATCTCGGAGACGGCATCACAGCCCGCTTCATTCCCGCCGGGCACCTGCTGGGCGCGGCGCAAATTCAGGTCACCGTGGATGGTCGCACGGTGCATTTCAGCGGTGATGTAGGTCGCGTGGCCGACCCGTTGATGCGTGGCCCCCGACCGTTCGAGGGCGCGGACATTCTCGTAACCGAATCCACCTATGGCAATCGCAGCCATCCCGATGTCGATCCGGTGAAGGAACTGGCCGAAATCATCAACCGGGTGGCCCGGCGCGGCGGTGTGATCGTCATTCCGGCTTTTGCCGTGGGCCGGATTCAGGGTGTGATGTTGCAGATTGCGCAGTTGAGAGAGCGGGGCGCCATTCCCTACGTCCCGGTCTATCTGAACAGCCCGATGGGCGTGAATGCGACCGAAATATACCATCGCCATCATGACGAGCATCACGTCAGCCAGGAAGACTGCAAGGCCATGTTCGACCTCGCCGAACGCGTGGGGTCGGTCGAGGAATCGAAGGAACTCAACCGCCGCATCGGTCCGATGATCATCATCTCGGCGAGCGGCATGCTCACAGGCGGCCGCATCCTGCACCATCTGGTCAGTTTCGGGCCGGACCCCAGAAACGCGATTGTGCTGAGCGGTTTCCAGGCGGGTGGAACAAGGGGTGCAGCGCTTGTCAGAGGTGAACGGTATCTCCGGATCTTCGGGCGCGAGGTCGAAATCCGGGCCGAAGTGATCCAGCTTGAAAGCATGTCCGGCCACGCGGATGCGGAGGAACTGCTGGCGTGGATGGGGCAGGCAAAGCCGCCCGAGATGACCTATGTCACCCACGGCGAACCCGACAGCGCCGATGCGCTGCGTTTCCGGATCGATCACGGGCTTGGCTGGAAGGTGCGCGTTCCCGAACATCTAGAACGGATCAGCCTGGAACGTCCGAAATGATGGGGCCGAAATGACGGGTGATGTTCATTCTATTGCCGTCATGCGTGCCGGTATCGACACCTACCGGCAGCCTGTCGTCTATATGCGCGAGGACTGCCATTTATGCCGGGCGGAGGGTTTTTCTGTCCTGACGCGCGTAGAAATCACGCGCGGCAAGCGGTCGATCGTCGCGGCGCTCAATGTGGTTACCGGTGCGGACTGGCTGCCTCCCGAAATGGCGGCGCTCAGTGAAGCGGCATGGACCGCGCTTGAGGCAAGCAAGGGCGAGTTGGTTGTCTTTTCCCATCCGGAGCCGCCAGCCTCGGCTTCGGCGATCCGTGCCAAGGTTTACGGACAACGCCTCGATGCGGCTGGATGCCGGGCGATCATCAGCGATACGGTAGACCACCGCCTGTCCGATCTCGACCTTGCCGCCTTCGTCACCGCTTGCGCAGGAGACCGGCTCGACATTGCCGAAACGATCGCACTCACCCGCGCCATGCATGATGCGGGAAAAACGCTCGACTGGGGTACAGGCCTGGTCCTCGACAAGCATTGCGTTGGCGGATTGCCGGGCAACCGGACCACGCCCATAATCGTGGCAATCGTGGCGGCGGCAGGATACCGGATCCCCAAGACATCGAGCCGCGCGATTACATCGCCGGCTGGCACAGCCGATACGATGGAAGTGCTGGCCCCCGTTGCGCTCGACATTGCGGCCATGCGCCGCGTGGTTGAATCCGAAGGCGGTTGCATCGTCTGGGGCGGCGGCCTTGATCTCAGCCCTGCCGACGATCTGCTGATTCGCATCGAACGGCCTCTCGATTTCGACAGCGACGGTCAGCTGGTTGCCAGCGTGCTTTCCAAGAAGGCCGCGGCAGGCTCCACCCATGTGCTGATCGACATGCCGGTTGGCCCCACTGCCAAGGTTCGCTCGGATGCTGCCGCAAGGACACTGTCCGAGCGCCTGCATGCTGTCGGTCAGGCGATGGGCCTGTCCTTGCGAATCCATGTCAGTGACGGATCGGCCCCGGTGGGGCGCGGTATCGGTCCGGCGCTCGAAGCCGGGGACTTGCTTGCGGTTCTGGCGCGCCGCTCTGATGCCCCGATGGACCTGCGCGAAAGAGCGCTGGACCTTGCCGGTGCTCTGCTCGACCTTGCGGACGCGGACGGTGGCCAGGGTCGCGGACTGGCAAGACGCCTTCTCGACAGTGGGGCGGCCGAGGCAAAGTTCCTTTCGATCTGCGAGGCACAGGGCGGTTTACGTGAACCGGGAATTGCGCCCCATCAAGCCATCGAAACGGCCAAGGCTGATGGCACGATCATGGCAATCGACAACCGCCGCATTGCCCGGATTGCGAAGCTGGCGGGTGCTCCGGGGCGAAAGACCGCAGGTGTGCGCCTGCTTGCCAGGTCAGGCCAGGCGGTCCGGGCGGGCCAGCCGCTTTACGAGATTCACGCCGAGACTCCGGGTGAACTGGGCTGGGCGCAGGACTATGCGCGCGCGGGTGCCTCACCTTTCCGGATCGGCGACATGCCATGACCTGTATCCTGGCATTTGCGGGCATGTTGCCCCTGGCCGAGCACATCGCCGCGCTTTTGGGCGCGAAGGTTCTGGAAGTCGATATCCACCGCTTCCCCGATGGCGAAAGCCTGGTGACCGTGCCCGGCGATCTCGTCGGCCAGGATGTCGCCATTCTCGCCACCTTGCGCGATCCCGATCCGCTGGCTCTGCCGCTGCGATTTGCCGCCGAAACCGCAAGGGAACTGGGTGCTCGCCGCGTCGGGCTGATCGCGCCCTATCTGGCTTATATGAGGCAGGACCAGCGATTCGGCGAAGGTCAGGCGGTCAGCGCCCCGCTGTTCGCCCGCTTCCTTGAGGAGAGCTTCGACTGGCTGGTGACGGCTGATCCGCACCTGCATCGGATCCATTCGCTTGATGACCTGTTCGGCATTCCGGTGCGCCGGGTTGAAACCGCCCCGTTGCTGGCCGAATGGATCGCCGCCAAGGTCCCCGATGCCGTTCTCCTCGGTCCCGACAGCGAAAGCCGGCAATGGGTGGCGCAGGTCGCCCGGCTCGCCGCCCGGCCTTTTGAAGTGCTGGAAAAACGCCGCAGCGGCGATCGCAGTGTCGAGCTCAGCGTTCCGCAAGGCGAAGCGTTGCTGGCCGGAACGCCCGTGATTCTGGACGATATCGCATCGTCGGGGCGGACACTGGTCAAGGCAGTCGAGCGGCTTCTCGCAGCAGGGACCAGGCCGCCCCTATGCCTGGTGATCCACGCGGTGTTTGCCGGTGATGCCCATGCGGATATCCTTGCAGCGGGCGCCGCGCGGATCGTGACGACAGATTCCATCCCCCACGCCAGCAATGCAATATCGCTTGCGCAGACACTGGCTGAGGCCTGCCGAGACCTGCAGGCCGGCAATCCACCGGCCAGACGGGCCGAAGCCCGAAGGACCCAGACGGGCCGAAGCCCGAAGGACAAGGTAATCCCATGAACGACCACATCCATCATCAGCACGACAAGGCAAGCGGGGACGCGGTCTACACCTGCCCGATGCATCCAGAAATACGGCAGGCGCAACCGGGCGACTGTCCCGAATGCGGTATGCATCTCGTGCCCGAAGGCACCACCCAGGCAGAGAGCCGCGACAAGACCCATGCGCAACATGCGCATCCCGGTGATGCAACGGTTGGAGCGAACGACAAGCGATATGACACGGTGCCAGCGGGTTATTCCGGGGCGGTCTATACCTGCCCGATGCACCCGCAGGTGAGGCAGACCAAGCCCGGCTCCTGCCCGATCTGCGGCATGGGGCTGGAGCGCGAATCCGCCGCGATGGCCGAAGATGGGCCGAACCCCGAACTGGTCGATTTCACCCGGCGCTTCTGGATCGGCGCTGTCCTCACCGTGCCGCTGCTGGTCCTGACCATGGGGCCTTTCCTCGGGCTCGGCGGTGTCAGGGATGTTTTTGGCGAAGGCAATACGCTCTGGATCGAACTGGTTCTGGGCACGCCGGTCGTTCTGTGGTGTGGCTGGCCGTTCCTCGCGCGGGGATGGAATTCCTTTCGCACGCTGAACCTCAACATGTTCTCGCTGATCGGCATGGGAGTGATGTCTGCCTGGACATTCAGCGTCGTCGCCGTCCTTGCGCCGGACATTTTCCCCGCCGGTTTCCGCGATGCCGAAGGCCATGTCGGTGTCTATTTTGAAGCGGCGGCGGTCATCGTAACGCTGGTGCTGCTGGGCCAGGTGATGGAACTGCGTGCGCGTGAAGGAACCGGCAAGGCGATCAGGGCGCTGCTCGATCTTGCCGCCAAAACCGCAAGGGTGATCCGCGAAGACGGTAGTGAAGAGGAAATCCCGCTCGAGGAGGTTCTGGTCGGCGACCATCTGCGTGTGCGTCCGGGGGACAAGGTTCCGGTCGATGGTGTCGTTACTGACGGGCGTTCCTCGGTGGACGAGAGCATGATCAGCGGCGAACCTTTGCCGGTCGAAAAAGTCACCGGCGATCCCGTTACCGGGGCGACAATCAACGGCACCGGCAGTCTTGTCATCGAAGCAACGCGTGTCGGCGCCGATACGATGCTTGCCCAGATCGTGGAAATGGTCGCCAGTGCGCAACGCTCGCGCGCGCCGATCCAGAAATATGCCGACAAGGTTTCGGGATGGTTCGTGCCGGTGGTTATTGGAATTGCGATCCTGTCCTTCATCGGATGGGCGGTTTGGGGGCCATCTCCCCCGCTGTCCTATGCGCTGATCTCCGCAGTCGCAGTCCTCATCATCGCCTGCCCCTGTGCGCTGGGCCTCGCCACGCCGATGTCGATCATGACGGCCACCGGGCGGGGCGCGCAGGCAGGCGTTCTGATCAAGAACGCCGAAGCGCTGGAGCGGTTCGAGAAGATCGACACGCTGATGGTCGACAAGACCGGCACGCTGACCGAAGGAAAACCCCGGCTGGTTGCCGTGCTGCCCGAACCGGGTCACGATGAAACAGAAGTGCTGCGCCTGGCCGCGACGCTCGAAAAAGGGTCCGAACATCCGCTTGCCGAAGCGATCGTCGCCGGGGCGCAGGAGCGCGGCGTTGTGCTGGGAAAAGCCAGCGACTTCGAGGCGGTCACCGGCAAGGGGGTGAAAGGCGTTGTCGATGGCAAGAGTGTCGCGCTTGGCAATCTCAAGCTCGTCACGGACCTTGGCCTTGAAGCGGCGGAACTGACAGAGAAGGCCAATTCTCATCGCGACCAGGGCGAAACGGTAATGTTCGTCATGCTTGAAGGCGCCGTTGCCGGACTCGTCAGCGTAGCCGACCCGGTGAAGGAAACGACACCGGCCGCCCTTGAGGCGCTTCATGCCCTCGGCTTCCGCATCATCATGGCGACGGGTGACAATGAACGCACCGCCAGGGCGGTGGCAGCACGGCTCGGCATTGACGAAATCCGCGCCGATGTGCTGCCCGAAGACAAGGCGCGCATAATCCGCGAACTTCAGAAAGAAGGGCGCAAGGTCGCCATGGCGGGTGATGGAGTGAACGATGCCCCCGCGCTGGCGCAGGCCGATGTCGGGATCGCCATGGGCACCGGCGCCGATGTCGCCATCGAAAGCGCTGGCATCACCTTGGTCAAGGGCAATCTCGATGGCATCGTCCGGGCCCGCCGCCTGGCGCGGGCGACGATGCGAAACATCCGCCAGAACCTGTTCTTTGCCCTGATCTACAATGCGGCGGGCTTGCCGATTGCGGCCGGCTTGCTGTTTCCATTCTTCGGAATCCTGATCAGCCCGATGTTTGCCGCCTTCGCCATGAGCGCCTCATCGATCTCGGTCGTCACCAATTCGCTGCGCCTGAGAAGCGCAAGGATCTGATTGAGCGGATGGACAATCGGCGCTGCTGCGCGGGGGTTCTGCCGATCCCGCCTCCAGCCATTGTTTGGTCAAGCCGATTTCAATGGTGGTCGTGAACGCCTTCCGGAACCGGATTACGTGCGAGAAATACCCCCACGAACAGGAATACCAGCGCCATGGCGACGGTGCCGATCACGATGATGAGCGGGTCGGACTGCCACTTCATCGTGCCAAAGGCAGCCAGCACCACCGCATCGAGTGCAATTGCCGTTATCAGCACCCAGCCCCGCGCGCCGATTTCCCTGCGCAGATGCCGGAACACGCCGAAGTGGATGATCATGTCCATCACCAGATAGAAGAACGCTCCGAGAGAGGCGATGCGGCTGAGATCGAAGAACACCGTCAAACACCCCGCAATCACGACGGTATAGACGAGCGTGTGGTCCTTGATCGTGCCCGGCATTCCGAAATGGCTGTGCGGGATCATCTTCATGTCGGTCAGCATCGCCAGCATCCGCGAGACAGCGAAAACGCTGGCGATCAGGCCCGACGCCGTGGCCACCAGCGCCAGCGCCACTGTCAGGTAGAAGCCCGTTGGCCCGAGCGCGGGCTGTGCCGCTTCGGCCAGCGCGTAGTCCTTCGCGGCCACGATCCGGTCGAGTGGCAGGCTGGAGCCGACCGCGAAG
>JBGSLI010000111.1:0-1741 GCA_041740775.1 Alteraurantiacibacter sp.
GTGGAGGACGGCGGGCAGCCGCGCCGCATCGGTGGTCGGGGTGGCGAGGCGGATGAGGCTGATCCCGGCAGCACGCAGCGCAGGGCCGAGATCCTCGTCCTCCTCCGGCGCGAGATCGACGCAGATCACTCCGTCCACGCCCGCCTGGGTGAGCGCATGGGCAAACCATTCGGGCCCCCGACGCAGCATCGGATTGGCATAGCCCATCAGCACCAGCGGCACATCGGGGTGCCGCGCACGGAAGGCGGCGGCGATGGCGAGCACGTCTGCGGTCTTCGTTCCCGCGCCGAGCGAACGGATATTCGCCGCCTGGATCGCCGGGCCATCGGCCATCGGATCGGTAAACGGCATCCCCAGCTCGATCACATCCGCGCCGCCTTCAACCAGCGCATCGAGATTGGCCGCCGTGTCGCCATCGCCTGCGGTGATGAAGCAAACGAGCGCGGGGTGCGGAGCGGAGAAGGTGGTGGAGAGGCGGGTCATAAAGCCTTATCGAATGCGGGATCGGACGGAAATCACGGCCTTGCTCATGCATAGAAACAGAAGGGACAGCAAGAGGGCGAGGAAAGCGAAATTCAGCCAATCTGGTGGCCCGTAGGTGCAATGAAAAAAGCCAAACTGTTGGTGCCGAGGTGGGCAATGCGCAACTGTTAAGGTGTTTGATGCGATCGCCGAATTAGCGAAGGTGCAGACGGCGAGGACCGCGCCAAAAACTCGAAAGCGTCCCAATATACTTGACCGTAAGGTGGAGGATTTCCTGTGCAGGAAGTCGAAGAAATGCCAAATGAAGGCAGGCAGGATCGGGATAATGGAATCCATCAAAGCCCAGCCCGTCATGCCTGCTAACATATAGGTTTCTTCACGAGCCGGAAATTCAGGATTGAAGCGACCGTCAAACCAAAAGAGCGTCATTCCCGTGGCAATTGACGCCCAGACAAGCATCATACTGCACCACCAATTGACCAGCTTCTGACGATATTCGTCGGTCATCAACTGCCCCCTACCAGAGCCCTTGCGACATGAGGCGTCAGCAATCGCTCACATCTCCACTCCCATCCGAACCCCACCCTCGTCATTGCGAGCCGAAGGCGAAGCAATCCATCTCCCGCCGTTCGACAAAAGCGCAACGGCGGAAGATGGATTGCCGCGTCGCCTGCGGCTCCTCGCAATGACGGGGGAGCGGGGAGAGGGCCTTTGGGCCGCGCTCACATCTCCACTCCCAGCGCATCCGCCACGGTGAAAATATCCTTGTCGCCGCGCCCGCACAGGTTGGCGCAGATGATCGCATCCTTCGGCATCGTCGGCGCGCGCTTAACAATCGCAGCGATGGCGTGGGCGGGTTCCAGCGCCGGAATGATCCCCTCGGTGCGGCAGAGCAGCTGGAAGGCGTCCAATGCCTCTACATCGGTGGCGGACGTATATTCCACGCGGCCGGTTTCCTTCAGCCAGGCGTGTTCCGGCCCGATCCCCGGATAGTCCAGCCCCGCGCTGATCGAGTGGCCTTCGGTGATCTGGCCGTCCTCGTCCTGCAGCAGATAGGTCTTGTTGCCGTGGAGCACGCCGGGGAAACCGCCTGCGAGGCTGGCGGCGTGTTCGTCCCCGTCCAGCCCGTGGCCCGCTGCCTCCACGCCGAGCAGCTTGACTTCTGCATCGTCCAGAAACGGATGGAACAGGCCGATGGCGTTGGAGCCGCCGCCGATCGCTGCCACGCACAGGTCCGGCAGGCGGCCCGTGCGGCTGA
>JBGSLI010000112.1:0-6889 GCA_041740775.1 Alteraurantiacibacter sp.
GGGATCAGCGGGGCGATCGCGCCGCAGCTTTGGCACACCGGCCTGGTGCGCGAACAATTCCCCGATCGCCCGCGCCCCGGCCCGGCAGAAGGCCCCTCCGGCCTGTTCAAGGCCGACACGCCCTATGGCCGCGCAATGAGCGAGGAGGATGTGGCCGACGCGGTGGATGCCTTCGTCCGCGCGGCGCAGGAATCGGTGCGGCTGGGCTTTGACGCGATCGAATTTCACGGCGCACACGGCTATCTGATCGATCAGTTCTTCTGGGGTGAAACCAATCTGCGCGATGACAAGTGGGGCGGGCAGACGCTGGCCGAACGCACGCGCTTTGCCGCCGAAATCATCCGCCAGACCCGCGCGGCGGTGGGCGATGTGCCGCTGATCATCCGCATCAGCCAGTGGAACCAGCAGGATTACACCCGCCGCCTCGCACCCACGCCCGCCGAACTGGAAGCCTGGGTTGCGCCGCTGGTGGATGCCGGGGCGGATGTGCTCCACTGTTCGCAGCGCCGCTTCTGGGAACCGGAGTTTCCCGAAGTCGACGGCGAGAAGGGATTGAACTTCGCCGGCTGGGTGAAGAAACTGGTGGGCGTGCCGACGGTATCGGTGGGTTCGGTGGGGCTGGACAGCGATTTCTTCGGCGCCTTTTCCGGGCAGCAGACTTCTGCCGTCGATCTGGGCGATCTGGAGGCGCGGATGGAGCGCGGCGAATTTGATCTGATCGCGGTGGGCCGCGCGCTGATTTCCAATCCCGACTGGGCAAGGTTGCTGCGCGAAGGGCGCGGGGGTGAACTTTCCGGCTATTCCACGCAGGATCTCGGCCAGCTGGTTTAGCGTGGCGGATCATCGCCAAACTCTTGCGATTGCTGCCCCGGCGGCGTAGAGCGCCATTGTTCGCGCCTGCACAATGGGCAGGCGAGCGGCGCACTATCGGGGAAGCAAGGTGACCGCACAATGCTGATGGCAGCACCGGGGGAGTTGATCCAGGACGAACGGAGCCTTTACCGCTCCTTCTCGCTGCAGGTGGCGGCGTGCCTGGTTATCGGTTCGGTCCTGCCGCCGTTTCTGTATTTCGGCGGCGCGGTGAACATTTTCCAGGCCGGTTCGCTGGGAAACACCGTTTTCGCCACGATGCTGGCGACCATTGTGGGGATTTTCCTTGCCCGGCGGGTGAACATCTATCCCGGCGTGAAGCAGTTCGGATCGGTGATCCCGGCCTTCGTCATGAGCTTTGGCGTGGTGGCGATGGGCATCTTGTTCATGCGGCTCGATTATTCGATCGCGCTGTTCGGGGGCAATTTCGCCGCTGCGCTTTGCAGTTATCTGGTGGTCACCATTCTGGCCTCGCGGTCGGACCAGAACATCTTCTACACCGTGCCCGGCGGGCGCATTTCCCGGCTTGGCAATATCGGCTTGCAGACCCGGCGATTGACCGAGCCCATGCTGCCGGGGCAGCGCGGCGCGATGATCGTGGCAGACCTGCACCACGATCACGAAGATGCGTGGGAGAGGCTGTTAGCCAACGCCGCCCTGCAGGGGATTCCGGTATTCCACTTCAAACAGGTGTTTGAAGCGGCGACGGGCAAGGTGCAGATCGAACATCTGTCTGAAAACAGCTTCGGATCGCTGCTGCCCAACATGTCCTTCGTTCGGCTGAAACGGCTGGCGGATATCGCGCTTTCGCTGGTGCTGCTGCCGCTGCTGATCGTTCCGCTGGCGATTGTGGCCGGTCTCATCCGGCTGGATTCGCCCGGCCCGGTGTTCTTCCGCCAGCTTCGCATCGGCTATCGCGGCGAACCGTTTCTTGTGCTGAAATTCCGCACCATGCGCAGCGAGGCGGCTCCGCCCGATGAAGAGGCGCGGCGGCACCGCGCGATGACGGGGGCCGATGATCCGCGCATCACCCGGCTGGGCCGTTTCCTGCGCCAGGCCCGCATCGATGAACTGCCACAGATCTACAATATCCTGCGCGGGCACATGAGCTGGATCGGCCCCCGGCCCGAAGCGCTGGAACTGTCGCGCTGGTACGAACAGGAAATCCCCTTTTACGCCTATCGCCACATCGTGCGCCCCGGCATCACCGGCTGGGCGCAGGTCAACCAGGGGCATGTGACCAGCCTGACCGATATCGACGCCAAGCTGCAGTATGATTTCTATTACATCAAGAATTTCTCGTATTGGCTGGATTTCGTGATTCTGGCACGAACGGCGATGGTGGTGTTCACCGGCCACGGGGCGAAATAGGATCAGCCGCGCGGCGCGAACCGCTCGGCAAAATCACTCCATTGCGCAAATACTGCGGCGCGGTTGAACCCGGCCTGCACCAGTTCGCGCGCCCTGCGCCCCTGCGCCAGCCGCGCATCCGGATTGTCGGCATAAAAGGCAAGCTGCCGGGCCAGTTGCTCCGCTTCTCCAATTGCTACGACCGCACCGCAATCGCCTGCGGGGATTACCGCGCCCAATTCCCCTTCCGGGCTGCCGATGAACACCACCGGCCGTCCGCTGGCCGCCGCGCCGTAGAATTTGCTCGGCACGATCAGCCCTTCCAGCTCAGGCAGCAGCGTTACCCAATGGACATCGGGCACGGTGAGCGAAAGGTGCAGGCTCTCGCGCGGCTGATAGGGCTTGAGCACGAAGCAGGTGAGGCCGTGCGCGGCAATTCCGCTTTCCAGCCGATCGCGCAAAAAGCCCCCGCCGATCACCAGAAAACTTATGTCGCTGCGCCCTTCGGCTTGCAAAATCGCCGCCGCCTCCAGGATCGTGTCCACTTCATGCGCGCGGCCCAGATTACCCGAATATCCCACCACCAGATCGCCCGGCGCGAACCCCCATTCGCGGCGCAGCGGATTGTCGGCGGCATTGATGGGGCGGATGCTCTCGTCATCGGTCATGTTGGGGATGACCGTGATCCGGCCCTCCGCCACGCCCCGGCGGCGCAGCAGATCAGCCATTCGTTCACCGATGGCGATATTGATAACGGCCTTGCGCAAGGAACTGTCACGCAGATTGCGGATGAAACGCGCGGGCAGGCCACCGGATCTGAGCACTCCGAAAGCCTCGGCCACTTCGGGATAGAGATCCTGCAACCAGTTTGCCCGTCGCGCCCGCTTCATCCGCGCGGCGATGCCGATCGGCCATGACAGCACCGGCGGATCGGTTTTGGCCACCACCACATCGCCCGCCTGTGCCACGCGCAAGGTCTTTGCAAAGGCGCTGAAATAGAAACCGAGATAATCCGCCACCCGCCCGATAATGCTGCCGCGCCCGAAGGCGGGGGTGGCGACGCGGTGGATGGTCACCCCGCGATGGACTTCCTGCGCAGGGTAGGGGCCTTCGTCGCCTTCGTAGGACAGGCGGCTGGCGATTACCTGCACACGGTATCCGCTTTGGGCCAAATGGAAGGCGACATCGCTGAGTATCTGCGAGGTGGCGCTGCGATCGGGCCAGAAATAGCGGTTGACGAAGATGATCGAGGCGCGGGGCGGATCAGCCGGCATGATCGGCCTTCGGAACGGGAGCGGCGCCGACATCGATGCCCGTCACCTGCAGGATCGCGGCTTCCAGCGAAATGTCCTCTGCATCGCGCAACTGCCTGATCTCGTCGAGGCGGATATCGGTGTAAAGCCGATACCAGAAGCCTTGCAGCACATGGAACTGGAACCCGCGCATCCCGTCGAGAAAACCCAGCGCGAAGATATAGCGCAGGATGAAAAACGCCAGTGCGCGCAGGCCGATCGGCAGGCGGGCATAGACATTGTCCTTCAGCCAGCGCTTGGCCTTCGCCTGCCCGGTCAACGCGCCGCCGCCTGCCTTCCGGTCGCCCAGCAGCAGTTCAACCGCTTCCCTGTCGGCATAGCCGATATGCTTTTGCGTCCACCAGCGCAGATCGTTCAGATTATCGTCGAGCAATTGCACCGGCAGCTGCTCCACCGGCCCGTCCACTACAATATGTTCATCCATCCAGCGCGCCTCGCAGCGCCCGCGACCCGCGCGGAACAGGCGCAATTGCCAGGTGCGCGCCAAGCCGTGACGGATCGGTCTGCCGCGAAAGGTCATCGTGCGGCGAAATGCGATTCCGGTGGTTTCGGGCTTTTGTGCCACCAGCGCGGCAAAGCGCGGATACCAGTCCGCATCGAGCACTTCGTCGGCATCAAGCCGCAACAGCCAATCCGCACTCTCGCCAGCCAGCATTGCACCGTGGTTGAATTGCGTGGCGTGATTGATCCAGGGATTGACGACAAAGCGTGCCCCCGATGCGCGGGCGATCGCTTCGGTCCGGTCGGTCGAACCCGAATCCACCACGATGATTTCAGTGCAGAACTGCGCCACGCTTTCCAGCGCTCTGGCGAGGTGCTTTTCCTCATCCTTCGTCAGGATAATGGCGATTACGCTTGGCGAGGGTGATTGCATCGAATGTCCGATCGCCCCAAACATGGGTGTGACTGCCCGCTAGCGGCCATGGGTTTGCTATTCAAGGCCGGATACCGCGCCCGCCGTGCCACTTCCGAAGTCTCGATACGGCTGGAACAGAAAGGTTTTATGGACAATCTCACCCATTCGCTGGCCGGCGCGCTGATCGGACAGGCGGGCCTCAAGAAGAAGACCGGGCTGGCCATGCCCGCGCTGATTATCGGCGCGAACCTGCCCGATGTCGATGCGGCGTGCTTCTTCTGGCTGGAGGGGGTGGAACATCTCGCCTTCCGCCGCGGCATCACCCACGGCCCGCCGGCGCTGCTGCTGCTGCCGCTGCTGCTGGCGGGGCTGTTGTGGGGGTGGGACCGCTGGCAGACGAGAAGCGGGAGGCGGCCCGATGGGCGGCTGCCGGTGCATTTCGGCTGGCTATACGGCCTCGCCTTCATCGGCGCGCTGAGCCATCCCGCGCTCGACTGGATGAATGTTTACGGCATCCGCCTGCTGGAACCGTTTTCCAGCCGCTGGTTCTATGGCGATGTGCTGTTCATCATCGATATCTGGCTGTGGCTGGGGATGGGCCTTGGCCTGTGGCTTTCGCTGCGGCGCGAAAAGCGCGGCGGCAACTGGCGCGGGATGGCGCGCAGGGTGCTGGCCATCGCGGGCCTCTATGTACTTGCCAATCATGCGATTTCGGTTTGGGATCGCGCGGATAACGCCGGTTTTGCGCAAACCATCAGCTCGCCCCCGCCGGTGGCCTTCTGGGCGCGCGAAAGCATCGGTGTGGGCGGGCAGGGCGGCTATTTCGTTGATGGCAAACGGGTGGGCAATGCCCCGCTTTCCGCCTGCGACCTTGTCGCCGCCCGCGCGGAAAGCGCGCAGGTGGAAGCCTTCCTGTTCTGGAGCCGCGCGCCGGTGCTCGACCGGCTGGAAGACGGACGCTGGCGGCTGGGCGATGCGCGTTATTACAGTGTCGAGGACGGTCGTTTCAGCGTGTTCCTGCCCGATGGTCTGTGTTCGGATACGGGCGCAAACTGATAAGGGAACGCCATGTCCGAACCCCAAATCGTCTGGCTGCGGCGCGATCTGCGCCTGTGCGATCAGGCCGCCTTTGCCGCCGCCGCGCAGGCGGGACCGGTGATTGCGGCATATATTCTCGACGATGAGACGCCCGGCCAAAGGCGCATGGGAGGGGCCAGCCGCTGGTGGCTGCATCACGCGCTGGAAAGCCTCGCGCGCGATCTTGCGCGGCACAATGCGCAGATCATCCTGCGACGCGGCGATGCGGTGGAGGAATTGTGCCGGCTGGCGCAGGAAACCGGCGCGCGCACCATCCACGCCATCCGCCATTACGAACCATGGTGGAGGAAGGCGCAGGGCAAGCTGAAGCAGCGGCTGGACCTGCACTTGCACGATGGCAATTATCTGCTCCCGCCGGGCGCAGTGACGACGGGATCGGGCACGCCCTTCAAGATCTTCACCCCGTTCAAAAATGCGCTGTTCGCCCGCATCGATGGCTTCGATATCCTGCCCGAACCGGGCCTGTGCGCTCCTGAAAGCTGGCCCGCATCGGAACGGCTGGAAGACTGGAACCTGCTTCCCGCAAAGCCCGATTGGGCAGGCGGAATGCGCGATTTCTGGCACGGCCAGCATGGCACCGCAGCGGCGATGGAACGGTTCGATGCTTTCCTCGATGTCGTTTCCGGCTACACTCAAGATCGCAACCTTCCGGGCGAGGATGCCACCAGCCGCCTTTCCCCGCATCTGCATTTCGGCGCGGTTTCCCCGCGAATGCTGTGGGAGCGGATGAGCCGCCACACCGGCGATGGCGCGCAGATATTCCGCGCGGAACTGGCGTGGCGTGACTATGCGCAGAACCTCACCTGCCAGTTTCCCCGCTATGGCGAGGAAAGCTACCGCGATGGCTATGGCGAGGGGTTCTGGCGCGATCCCTTGCGCGATGAAGCGGCCGCCGCCGATCTTGCGGCCTGGCAGCAGGGGCGCACCGGATACCCCATTGTCGATGGCGGAATGCGCCGGTTATGGGCCACCGGCTGGATGCACAACCGGGTGCGGATGATCGCCGCCAGCTTTCTGGTCAAACATCTGCTGATCGACTGGCGGCATGGCGAAGGCTGGTTCTGGGATACGCTGGTGGATGCGGATTACGCTTCCAACGCCACCAATTGGCAATGGGTCAGCGGGACGGGGGTGGACAGCAACATGTTCGTGCGGATCGTGGCCCCGCTCAGCCAGAGCGAGAAATTCAACGCGGGCGACTACATCCGCCGCTGGGTGCCCGAACTGGCGGGGCTGGATGATCCCTATGTCCATGATCCGCATGCGCATGGGGTGAGGCCAAAGGATTATCCACCGATGCTGATCGGCCACCGCGAGGCGCGCGAACGGGCGCTGTCGGCCTATCGCGCGCACAAAGCGTAACCGTGCCTTGCCCGCGCGCGGGTGGCTCGCCATAAGGCCG
>JBGSLI010000113.1:0-1988 GCA_041740775.1 Alteraurantiacibacter sp.
CGTCTGGCACCCTGCCGAACCGTCGCTGCTGTTGTGGGCCGAAGCACAGGACGGCGGCGATCCGCAGGTCCAAACCGATGTGCGCGATGCTTTGTTCGGCCTGCCCGCGCCCTTCACCGGTCCCCCGCGCGAAATCGCCCGCTTCGAAGATCGCTTTTCCGGCTTTACCGGCATTGCCGATAGCGACGATATCATCGCCACCGATTACGATCGCGACACGCGCGAAATCCGCCAGTCGCTGGTCGATGTCACCGGCAGCAACACACCGCGCGTGCTGCATCTGCGCAATGTTCAGGATGCCTATGCCGATCCCGGATCGCCGGTAACGGTAACCACCGGGGCTGGCTTCAACGTCGCCCGCAACGATGATGGCGTGCTGCTGCTCGCGGGCAATGGCGCCACGCCCGAAGGACTGCGCCCCTTCCTGCGCCGCTTCGATCTCGACACGCTGGAAACGCAGGAAATCTGGCGCAATTCGGGCGAGAATCTGGAGCGGGTGGTGGACGTGCTCGACGACGGCGGTTCCGCTTTCATCACCTATTACGAAAGTCCCGCCGATCCGGGCAATTTCCGCCTGCACGATGGCACCGTGGTGACCGCGCTGACCGCATTTCCCGATCCGCATCCCGAACTGACCGGGATCACCCGCGAACTCGTCACCTATACCCGCGCCGATGGCACCGAGCTTACCGCAACGCTCTACCTGCCGCCCGATTATGTTGAAGGCCAGCAATTGCCGCTCGTGGTCTGGGCCTATCCCTTCGAATACAACGATGCGGCCACCGCTTCGCAGAACCGCGATTCGCCGTATCGCTTCACCCGCATCGGCAATTATTCGCAGCTGTTTTTCCTCACGCAGGGCTATGCCGTTCTGGACGATGCATCGATGCCGGTGATCGGTGCGGACCCGGAAACGGTGAACGACAGCTTCATCGAACAGATCGTCTCCAGCGCGCAGGCGGCGGTGGATTTCTCGGTCGCACGCGGGTTTGGCGATGGCTGGCGCGTGGGCGTGGGCGGGCACAGTTATGGCGCCTTCATGACCGCGCATCTGCTGGCGCAAAGCGATATCTTCCGCGCAGGAATTGCGCGATCGGGTGCGTATAACCGCACGCTCACCCCGTTCGGCTTCCAGTCCGAACGGCGCATCTTCTGGGATACGCCCGAAACCTATTACGCGCTGTCACCCTTCATGGCAGCCGACCGGATAAACGAGCCGATGCTGATGATCCACGGCACCAATGACAACAATTCGGGCACATTCCCCGAACAGTCCGAACGCATGTTCGCGGCGATCAGGGGCACCGGCGGCACCGCCCGGCTGGTGATGCTGCCGCACGAAAGCCACGGCTATCGCGGGCGCGAATCGGTGCTGCACACGCTGGCGGAAATGATCGACTGGTTCGATGTGCATGTGAAAGGCGCCGCGCCGCCGCCAGCCGAATAGGCGATCAGGCCGATGCGTGCGCAAGCAGAAACTGGGCGGCGGGCACGGGCCTGCCGCCCAGATATCCCTGCCACGCATCGCATCCTTCGCGCACCGCTACCGCGCGCTGCATTTCGGTTTCGATCCCTTCGGCAATCACCTCCAGCCCCAGCGCATCGGCCATCGCCACGATACCGCGCAGCACCGCCAGATCGCGGCCTTCCTGCGCCACCCCCTCGATCATCGACCGATCGAGCTTGAGCGCGTTGAGCGGCAGCACCTTCAGATAACGGAAATTGCAGAAGCCCGCGCCGAAATCGTCAAGCGCGATGCGAATGCCCGCCTCGGCCAGCAGGTCCAGCCGCGCGGCTGATCGGTCGAGATCGGCAACCAGCGCCTGTTCGGTTATCTCCAGCGTCAGCCGTAGGGGCGGAAATCCGGTTTCGCCCAGCATCGCCAGCAATTCCTCGCCAAAGCTGCGGTCGAGCAAATCCATCGCGGTGACGTTGAGCGACAACTGCAGTTCGCCCGGCCAGCCCCGCGCCGCGCGCAGCGCTGCGCG
>JBGSLI010000114.1:0-5411 GCA_041740775.1 Alteraurantiacibacter sp.
AATTGCCACCAGCGCATCGCCCGCCAGCGTGCCGTGAACGCGGTGATTCCAGCGCACCAGCGCCTCGGCCCCCACCAGCGCGCCATCGCTGCTGCGCCATAGCGGCTGGAACAGCAGTTCGATGGCATCGGCGGTCAGCGCATCGGCCAGGTCTTCGGTGACCGGATGCGGCTCTGCGCGGCGGCGATCATTGCGCGCACGGCGATCGATAGTCGGGGCGGGAATCGGCATTGTCCCGCTAGTCTGCCCCACTCCACGCGCAATAGCAGCCCTTCCAGAATGGCACGTTGCAAATCGGGACGCGTCTCCATAGGGTCGCCGCGCATGGGAGAACCTGTATCCAGCGAAGGGAACAATGGCGGTCAGCACCGGCTGGCGCTGCTCCATTCATCCACCGATGCCGCCCGTCTGGCAGCGCAGGCGATGCGCGACCTCAATGACTTCGTGGCACTGGAAGATGCCGATATCGTGGTTGCTCTGGGCGGCGATGGCTTCATGCTCGATACGCTGCACGCGATGCTCAACAGTGGACGGATGCTGCCGGTATTCGGCCTCAATCTGGGCACCGTCGGCTTTCTGATGAACCGTTATCCGCGCGCCGGAAACCTGGCACAGCGCGTGGCACGGGCAAAGCCGCACACCGTCGCCCCGCTGCGAATGGAGACGGTGACGCAAGGCGGCCTGCGCGAAAGTTCCTGCGCCATCAACGAAGTCAGCCTGCTGCGCGAAACGCGGCAGACCGCCAAGATCGAGATTTCGGTCAACAACCGCGTGCGCATTCCCGAACTTGCCGGAGACGGGGTGCTGCTGAGCACGCCGGTCGGCTCCACCGCCTATAATCTGTCCGCCAACGGGCCAATCCTGCCGCTCGATTCGCGATTGCTGGCGCTTACCCCGATCAGCCCCTTCCGCCCGCGCCGCTGGCCCGGTGCGATCCTGCCCGAAACCAGCCGCGTTTCCTTCCGCGTCCATGAACCCGCCAAGCGCCCGGTGGCGGTGGTGGCGGATCAGAAGGAAGTGCGCGACGTGGCCGAAGTGCATGTGGAAATCGCCCGCGACATGGAAATGACGCTGCTGTTTGATCCCGGCCACGCGCTTGACGAACGGATCGTGGCGGAACAGTTCATCACCTGAGACATGCAGCGGCGGTTTGGGTGAAACGGGGCTTGTCAAAGCCGGACACCCCCCATATAGGCGCACTCCTGCCTGTCGGGCTGCTCCCCGATAGCTCAGCGGTAGAGTAGGTGACTGTTAATCACTTGGTCGTTGGTTCGAATCCAACTCGGGGAGCCATTTTCCAATTCGCCATCGTTCGTTCGCGACCGGAAAAAGCCCAGTTATCCTGGTAAAACCAGCCCATAAATGCCCGTGCGTGCTGCCATTCGCCCCCTTGCGCGCTAGTGACGGGGGATGGAATGGGGGAAGCGCCAATCCTCCAACTTGGAGGGTGGCATGGAAAAGCTGACACAGGCGCATATCCGGGCAGCAATCAACAAGCCGGGGCGGCACCACGACGGTAACGGATAGGTGCTTTATGTGCGCGATTCTGGCCTAGCGAGTTGGGTCGCGCGCATTCAACACGATGGCGTGCTGTTTACAGGCAAACCCTTGCTGTAGCGCATAGCCAGTATCCGGCTGAAGCCGGAGGGGCTGCTCCCTGAGGGGGACCCTGAAACCAGATGGATAAATGACTTTAATGGTAGCGGAGGAGGGACTCGAACCCCCGACACGCGGATTATGATTCCGCTGCTCTAACCGGCTGAGCTACTCCGCCATCCCGCTTGACAGGGGACCAATTCGGATCCCGGCAAGGCGCGCCGTTTAGGTGCAGGCGCGCGCGCGGTCAACCGCGAAAACGCCAGTCCTTGAGGTGTTGCCACGGCCCCCCGCGATAGGAGTGGAGGCCCAGCCCGGCAAAGACGAAGGCGCGTTCGTCCACCTGCGGGCCGAGTTGCGCCTGCAGCGCCCTAGCCTTCTCGATGCCGACCTTGTTCTGGATGGTGACGTGCAGGCGCGGGCGATGTTCGTCCTGCGGGCTGAGCAGGCCGTGGAAGCGCGCGCGCAATTCCTCCCACAAAGCGATCATGCCTTCGCTCTGGAGCTTGAGCGCGGTGCCCTTGCCCAGCTTCATGATACCGAGCAGGCGCGCGGGGACCGGCGGATTTTCCCGCGCCAGCGCGGCGCAGAAGGCGCGCACTTCGGCCTCGCTGCTTGGCGGCAGGGCGTGGAACAGCGTGACATGGGCGGCAAGGAAATTGCGTTCGGGCGGGAAATGCGCGGTGCGCAGCCCGGTAGCCCAGCCTTGCAGATCATCGGGCAGCAGTGCGGTGAGGATCAGCGGCGCGCCCTGGATCTGCGGCGCGCTAGTGCCCTCCCCGCTCACATCTCCCCGCGTTCGCGGCGCAGCGCGTACCAGCGTTCAACCGCCGCATTGTGCCCTTCGAGCGTGGAATTGAATTCGTGTCCGCCCGAACCGTCCGCCACCATGTAGATCGCGTCGGTCTCTTCCGGATCGAGCACCGCAGCGATGCTGTCGCGCCCCGGATTGGTAATCGGACCGCGCGGCAGACCGACCATCGAATAGGTGTTGTAATCGTTGATCGCCTGGATTTCCGACTGGCGGATGCGGCGCCCCAGCGGGCGGCCACGGGTGATCGGATAGATGATCGTCGGATCAGCCTGCAACATTATGCCCTGCCGCACGCGGTTGGAATACAGCCCTGCCACCATCCGCCGTTCTTCCGGCACGCCGGTTTCCTTTTCGACGATGGATGCGAGAATCACCGCTTCGCGCGGGCTGTTCACCACCGTCCGCTCGCTGCGTTTGGGCCAGAGTTCGGCCAGCGCATCGTCCATCGCCCGCTGCATCCGCGCGAGCACCGCCACACGTTCCTCACCGCGCTCGAAATCATAGCTTTCGGGCAGCACCGATCCTTCTTCGGGCACCGGGATTTCGCCCACCAGCAGATCTTCGGCCATCAGAATGTCGTGGACGATCACCGAGGGCGTGCCTTCGGGGATGGTGACGAAGCGGCGGATCACTTCGCTGCTCTGGAGCATGGCAAGGATCTTTGCTCCACTGGCACCGGCAGGCAGCAGGAATTCGCCCGCCTTGACCGGATCGCCACTGCCGAGGATTTTGGCGCGCAGCAGGAAGCCATCGGCAGAGGCGATGTGCCCCTCCTCCTCCAGCTTCTGCGCCACCGAGGTAAGCGAGGAACCGGAAGGGACGATGAAACTCGCCTCCTCCTCCACCGCAGAGGAACCCCACCAGCCCCAGGCAAACCAGCCGAGCGCGACCAGGCCCAGCAAGGCCAGCGCCGCAGCCAGGCCGCCCAATCGCTTCATCTCAATCGACCCGTTTCATCACCAGCGAGGCATTGGTGCCGCCAAAGCCGAAGCTGTTGTTGAGCACCGCGTTCACCACCCGCTTCTTCGCCACCAGCGGCACCAGATCCACCCCTTCGGTGCCATCATCGGGATTGTGCAGATTGAGCGTGGGCGGAACGATCTGGTCGCGGATGGCGAGGATGCAGAAGATGCTTTCCACCGCCCCTGCGCCGCCCAGAAGATGCCCGATCGCGCTTTTGGTGCTGCTCATCGATGCGCCGCCAAGATCGCTGCCCAGCACCCGCCGCACCGCCGCCAGTTCGATGGTATCGGCCATGGTGGAAGTGCCGTGGGCGTTGACGTAATCGATGTCAGACGGCTCCATCCCGGCCTTGCGGATCGCCATGCGCATGGCGTTTTCCGCGCCCTTGCCTTCGGGATGCGGGGCGGTGACGTGATAGGCATCGCCCGACAGGCCATAGCCCACCACTTCGGCGTAGATCTTCGCGCCGCGCGCCTTGGCGTGCTCGTATTCCTCCAGCACCACCACGCCCGCGCCCTCGCCCATCACGAAGCCGTCACGGTCCTTGTCGTAGGGGCGGCTGGCTTCGGTGGGCCTGTCATTCATGCTGCAATTGAGCGCGCGCGCCTGCGCGAAACCGGCGATGCCGATCGGGCAGATGGTCGCCTCCGCCCCGCCCGCCAGCATGATATCGGCATCATCGTCGCGGATCATCCGCGCGGCATCGCCGATCGAATGCGCGCCGGTGGAACATGCCGTCACCACCGCGTGGTTCGGCCCCATCAATCCGTATTTGATAGAGACCTGGCCGCTGATGAGGTTGATGAGGCGACCATGGACGAAATGCGGCGAAACCCTGCTTGGTCCGCGTTCATGCAGATTCACCGCTTCCAGTTCGATCCCCGGCAAGCCGCCGATGCCCGATCCGATCGAACAGCCCGCGCGCAGGCAGGTCGCTTCGTCCATATCCACAAGCCCGGCATCTTCCAGCGCCTGCCCTGCGGCATCGATGCCGAAGACGATGAAGGGATCGACCTGCCGCTGGATCTTGTGATCCACCCGCCGGTTTGCATCGAAGCCCCACGGATGATCGGCGGGCTTCACTTCACCGGCGATGGTGCATTTCTGCGCCGAAGCGTCGAAGTGGGTGATCGTGCCGATGCCGCTTTGCCCGGCAATCAGATTGGCCCACGAAGTCTCCACATCGCCCCCAAGCGGGGTGACAAGCCCAAGTCCGGTTACGACAACACGCCGCATAGTCTTCTCCACAAACACAACAGGCCCAACCCGCCGGGGCTGAGCCTGTCGAAGTCCTGCTGTCCATCCCCCGGGCGCTGCCGCCGCGTACCGGAATACGACCCTTCGGCAAGCTCAGGGCGAGCGCAAGCCGGGGCAGGTTTAGCCGGCGTTCTCTTCGATATATTTGTTGGCATCGCCAACGGTATTGATCTTTTCGGCGGCATCGTCCGGGATCTCGACCCCGAATTCCTCCTCGAACGCCATCACCAGTTCGACGATATCGAGGCTGTCAGCGCCCAGATCATCGATAAAGCTGGCGTCCGGGGTGACCTTGTCTTCCTCGACGCCGAGATGCTCGACGACGATCTTTTTCACGCGTGCGGCAATATCGCTCATGTAATCCCTCTTGCTTTTGGGGGTGATCATTTCTTTCGCCCTAATGAACCGGCGGCAGGCTTGCAAGGGCCATGCTGCAATCAGGCGGCGAACAGCGCGCGCGGATCGAGCAGTTCGACATCGCGCCTCCGTACCAGCGATCGCAGGATCATATATTTGTGCCACGATCCGAAGGTGACGATCGCAGTCAGGCCCCGCCCGCCGATCCGGTCAAGTTCCGCGTTGATGAGCGCGTTGTGCGCCGCATTAATCCGGGTCCAGCCGCCCGCGCCCAGATCGGCATCGAAATAGCGCTGATAGGGCGTCTGCGCGCGCTCCACCAGACGGTCATATTCGGCGCTATGGATGAAGCGCGGATCGTCGGCGCGCTGGCCCACGGCGCGTTCGAATTCGGCCTGCGCATCGAGATGCTCGGCCCATTACC
>JBGSLI010000115.1:0-3579 GCA_041740775.1 Alteraurantiacibacter sp.
CGCGCGCCTCGGCGATATCGCGGGTGAGTTCTACTGCGGCGCGCAGCATCGCCTTGTCGTCCGGGATCTGCGCGTGAACGCGGCGGCGGCCTGCGCCTGATCCGGCACCGGCAGCCGTGCCTTTGTCTTCGAGAGGGGTGGTTGCGGCCATGGCGATAGAATCTCTTGCTGGTCCTGTGGTTGCGCGCTGGCGGCGATGCCCCGTCTCACCAGAGGTTCCGATGCGCTTGACATAATGCCCCAAGCACAAGCAGGGCTTCTGCCAGATGAACGGAAGGCAGGATTTGTGCCAGGTCAAATAGAGATTTCGCCCGTTTCGGGCAAGGGTGACCTCAACGCATTTATCGATTGCGCTTATCGATTGAATGCCAGTGATCCCAATTGGGTGCCGCCGCTGCGTGCGGATATGGTCGAACTGCTGACGCCGGGCAGGAACCCGTTTCACGAACATGCGAAGGTGCAATTGTTCCTCGCCCGCCGCGATGGCGCGGTGGTGGGGCGGATTTCGGCGCATTATGACGAGCTGGCGCTGGCGCAGCCGCCCGAACAGGGAATGGGGCCGGGAACGGGCAATTGGGGGCTGATGGAGGCTAGCGACGAAGCGGTAATGGCAAAATTGATTGCGCGCGCCGAACAATGGCTGCGCGAACAGGGCATGGCGCGCGTTCTGGCCCCTGTCAGCCTGTCGATCTGGGAAGAGCCGGGCCTGCTGGTGAAAGGCCATGATCACCCGCCGATGCTGATGATGGGGCATCACAACGCCGCCTATCAGGGGTGGATCGAAGCGCAGGGTTACACTGCGGCAAAGCGGCTGTTCACCTATGATCTCGATCATCTGGACAAGGGTTTTCCCGCCATCGTCGATCGCATTGTCGCCTCGGGCGAACGCAATCCGCGCATAAGCGTGCGCCCGGTGGACAAATCGCGGTTCGATGAACAGGCGGCGATCTGCATCGATATCCTCAACGATGCGTGGTCGGGAAACTGGGGCTTTGTTCCCTTCACCGAAACCGAAAAGGCCTATGGCGCCAAAAAACTGCGGCCGCTGATCCTGGAAGGCGCGAACATGATCGCCGAAGTGGATGGAGAACCGGCCGCCTTCATGCTCGCCTGGCCCGATATCAACCAGAAGCTGATCAATTATGGCGGGCGGCTGTTCCCGTTCAACTGGGCAAAGCTGCTGTGGTGGCTGCGCAACCCGCAGCCTGCATCCTTCCGCGTGCCCTTGATGGGGGTGTTGTCAAAATACCAGAACACCCGCCTTGCCAGCCAGCTGGCCTTCATGATGATCGAATATATCCGCCGCTATTGCGTGGCCAGCCACGCTGCCGAGCGCGCCGAAGTTGGCTGGATTCTGGACGACAATCAGGGAATGCTGGCGATTGCCGACGCGATCGGATCATCGGTCAACCGCGAATATCTGATCTACCACAAACCGCTCTGATCCGCCCGGCCGATGGCGCGGAACCGGCGGGACATGTGCGGCGTTCTGGCGTATGATGCGCTGGTTGCATGTGGAGGGGGCTTCATTGGGAACGCGTGTGAAGGCGAAGGAACACCCGAAAGCGGGCAAGCGCGCCGCGCGCCGTGCGCCGCTCGCCCGCGTGCTGCTGGTGGAAGACGACCCGGTTCTGGCGATGACGCTGGAAGATGCTTTTCTGCGCGGTGGCGAAACGCGCGAAGTGGTGATCTGCCCGACGATGCAGGCGACGATGGAGGAACTGGAACGCGGCCCCCGCCCCGATGCCATCGTGATCGATGTGCATCTGGCCGACCGCGACGATGGCTGGGCGATCGCCGAACTTGTCGCCATGCTCGGCCCCAATCCGCCGCGCATCGCCTTTTCTACCGGTTCCCCGCAGGATATTCCGCCCGCGATAGCCGCAATGGGGCCGGTGTTCGAAAAACCCTATGATCCGCAGGCGCTGGTCGATGGGCTTTCCGCCGGGCGGAGCACGGGCCGGGCGCGCGGCCTGTTCGCCCGGATGCTGCGCTGATCGGGCGGCACCAATTTGGCCAAAGTCGTGGCGGAGACGAAAAAAAGGCCTCCGCCTGGTGGGCGGAGGCCTCGGGATCGTATCACCTGCCGTTTGGACGGGAGGGGGGTACCGGCGGTGACATATCCATAATGACTATTCGCCTGATCGGTTCCCAGGGTTTCACCCGGCGACAAATATTTCCATTTGGCCTTTGCCATGCGCCCTTGGGCCGGGGTAAGCGGGGGTTATGCGATCAGGCACATGGAACCGGGCGCGCGCAATTGCGTTCAATGCCCACATGGATTGCGGGAAGGGTACGCAAAGATTATGACCATAGGGGCCGAAGTTGCCGCACATCTGCCATTCCTGCGCCGTTACGCGCGCGCGCTGACGGGCGCTCAGGCGACGGGGGACGCCTTTGTTCACGCCACGCTGGAAGCCGCGCTGGCGGATAGCGATCTGGCGCAATCCTTGCGGGGTGGGCGCGTCCCGCTCTATCGCGCTTTCGGCAAGGTCTGGTCGAGCGCCTATCTCGAAGTGGCCGACGCCGGATCGCCAGGCTTCACCCACGAAGCCGCCGCGCAGGACCAGCTGCGGCGCATCACCCCTGCCAACCGGCAGGCGTTGCTGCTGACCACGGTGGAGGATTTTACCGCAGCAGAAGCGGCGCAGATCATGGATGTGAGCGAGCAGGAGGTCGAAATCATGGTGCGCGAGGCGGTGGCCGAGATCGAACGCGAGACCGCAACCAGCGTGCTGATCATCGAGGACGAGCCGCTGATCTCGATGCAGCTGGAAGACCTCGTGCGTGCGCTCGGCCACGATATCTGCGGCACAGCGGCCACCCGCACGCAGGCGCAGGAGGTGGTGGCAAACTGCCGCCCCGGCCTGGTGCTGGCCGATATCAAGCTGGCCGACGGGTCTTCGGGGCTGGATGCGGTGGACGATATCCTTGCCATCGAATCGGTGCCGGTGATCTTCATCACCGCCTATCCCGAACGTCTGCTGACCGGTGACCGGCCGGAACCCACCTATCTCATCACCAAGCCATTCCACGAAGATACGGTGCGCGCGGCGATCAGCCAGGCGCTGTTCTTCGGATCGAGCCGCCCCATCGGCTAGGGGCTGTCGGGTGCGTGATGCCACAGCACCCGCCAGGCGATTACCGCAGCCGCCAGTCCGCCGAGCAGATTGGCGGCGAGTTCGGCAAGGTAGATCGCCTGCGTTCCCAGCACCGCACGCGCCAGCCAGGAGATTGGCACCATTACCAGCAGCACGCGGGTTATCGACAGCGCCATCGCGTTTGCCGCCCGATCGATCGCGTTCAGCGCACCATTGACCACGATCAGCACGCCGAACCCCGCGTAACCCCATACCGAAATGGCGAGGTATGCGCCGGTCGCCGCCAGCACTTGAGGATCATTGCTGAACAGGCGGGCGAACCAGTCGCGCGCCAGAAACAGCACCAGCGCCGCGGCGAGCCCGTAGGCAAGGCAGAACAGCCCCGCCTGCAAAAGGGCGCTGCGCGCGCGGCCAAATTCGCGCGCGCCCCAGTTCTGCCCCACGATAGCGCCGATGGAGCCCGACAGCGCCAGCAACG
>JBGSLI010000116.1:0-3270 GCA_041740775.1 Alteraurantiacibacter sp.
GGTTGGCCGGATGCGCTGATCGCGATCCGGCAAGTCCGTTTGACAAGGGAAGGAGGTGCGTGAACATCACGCGGCGGGCAGTTTCCTTACGGAAACGCCGTAAACTCTGTCCCCGTCTAGGCTGGAAATTAAGACCGGCAGTTTCCGGTCACCAACTGTCTCGGACGGATGACCGCCAAATGTTGCCACTGCGGCGGTCGGGCCGGGCCAATAGCGGATGCGGTCGGCGAGTCAAGCATTGCGCGCCAATCCGCTTCCAGTTCCGGCCCGATCCTGGTTACCTTGAGCGGGCAGCACGCCCCAGATCTCGCGGGCATATTCGCCGATCGTCCGGTCGGACGAGAACCAGCCGACATTGGCGATATTGTGGATCGCCGCCTTGCGCCAGCCCGCGCCATCGCGCCAGCGCACGTCCACCGCGCGCTGGGCATCGGCATAGGCGGCAAAATCGGCGGCGAGCATGAACCAGTCGCTGTCATACAGCCCGCCCATCAGATCCTTGTAGCGATCCTTGTCGTCGGGAGAGAACACCCCGCCCGCAATCGCCTCCACCGCCTGGCGCAGTTCGGCATTGCCTTCGATCACCGCGCGCGGATCATAGCCATTGGCGCGCTTTTGCGCCACTTCGTCGGCGGTCATCCCGAAGATCACGATGTTCTCACCTCCCACCCGGTCGCGGATTTCGATATTCGCGCCGTCGAGGGTGCCGATGGTAAGCGCGCCGTTCAAAGCGAATTTCATGTTGCCGGTGCCGCTGGCTTCCATTCCCGCAGTGCTGATCTGTTCGGAAAGATCGGCGGCGGGAATGATCCGTTCGGCCAGGGTGACGTTGTAATTGGGGACGAATACCACCTTCAGCAATTCGCCCACCGCCGGATCGCAGTTTACCCGCCGGGCGATATCGTTTGCCAGTTTGATGATCAGCTTGGCGTTGTGATAGCTGGGCGCGGCCTTGCCGCCGAAGATCTTGACGCGCGGCACCCAGTCCCTTTCGGGATGGCTGCGGATCTGATCGTAAAGCGCCACCGTTTCCACCAGATTGAGCAATTGCCGCTTGTATTCGTGAATGCGCTTGATCTGCACATCGAACAGCGCATCGGGATCGGTGCTGATGCCGGTCAATTCGCGCAAGTGCCCCGCCAGCGCCACCTTGTTGGCGCGCTTTACTGCGGTGATGCTTTCGCCCAGCGCCCCATCGCCCGCCAGCGCGTCGAGCGCCTGCAATTCTTCCGCATCGTCCAGAAAGGCATCGCCTATGGCATCACGGATCACGGCGGTCAGCCCCGGATTGCACTGCATCAGCCAACGGCGCGGGGTGACGCCATTGGTCTTGTTGTTGATCCTGGCCGGATAGAGCGCGTTGAGATCGCGGAAGACCGTCTCTTTCATCAGCCCGGTATGCAGCGCCGCCACGCCGTTCACGCTATGCGCGCCGGTAAAGGCCAGATTGGCCATCCGCACGCGCCGTTCGCCGCCTTCCTCGATCAGGCTGATCGCGGAAATCGCGGCATCGTCCAGCGCAGCGGCTCGGGCATCGCGCAGCACCCGGCTGTTGATCGCATAGATGATCTGCATGTGGCGCGGCAGCAGCCGTTCGAACAAGGGCAGCGGCCAGCTTTCCAGCGCTTCGGGCAGAAGCGTATGGTTGGTATAGGCAATAGTGCGGCGGGTGATGTCGAGCGCCGCGTCGAATGTCAGCCCGTGTTCATCCACCAGCAGGCGGATCAGTTCGGCCACCGCCACCGCCGGGTGGGTATCGTTCAACTGGATCGCCGCCTTGTCGGGCAGCGTGCGCACATCGCCGTGATATTGCGTATGGCGGCGGACGATGTCCTGGATCGAGGCGGCGGAGAAGAAATATTCCTGCCGCAGCCTGAGTTCCTGCCCCGCCTGGTGCGAATCCGCCGGATAGAGCACGCGCACCAGGCTGGCGGCGCGGGCCTCACCTGCCAGCGCGCCCACGTGATCGCCCGCGTTGAAAGCGTCCAGCTTGATCGGATCGAGCGCATTGGCGGTCCACAACCGCAGCGTATTGACCCGCTTGCCGCGCCAGCCGACCACGGGCGTATCCACCGCCGATGCCTCGACCAGTTCGGCCGGATGCCAGGCCACCCCGCCGCCTTCGCTGACGACTTCGCCGCCGAAGCCGATGCAATAGGCGCTTTCGCGCCGGTCGAATTCCCACGGGTTGCCGTGCGAAAGCCAGGTTTCGGGCAGTTCCACCTGCCAGCCGTCGTCGATCCGCTGGCGGAACATGCCGTTCACATAACGGATGCCGTAGCCGTAGGCGGGGATATCGAGGCTGGCGAGGCTTTCCATGAAACACGCCGCCAGCCGCCCCAGACCGCCATTGCCCAGCGCCGCATCGGGTTCCAGTTCTTCCAGCTCGGAAAGCTCGAAGCCGTGCTTGCGCAGCGCGCGTTCCAGCGCGCCGGTCATATCCAGATTGCTGAGCGCATCGCGCAACAGCCGCCCGATCAGAAACTCCAGGCTGAGGTAATAGACCCGCTTGGCGCCTTCGGCATAGGTGCGGCGGGTGGATTCCATCCAGCGGTCGATCACCTTGTCGCGCAGGGCATAGACTGTGGCGGTATACCAGTCGTGCGGCTTGGCGGCGCGTTCGTCCTTGCCCACGCGGTGGCGCAGCGCATCGATGATCAGCGCATCGATCTCGTCGGTATTGATCGGCGGGATGGTAATCACGGAGAATGGATGCTCCCTGTCCTGATGGCGCGGCTTGCGAAAGAAAGCCCTCTATCGGCCATCTTCGCACCCCGTCGTGCCGGTGACGCGCGCATCTAGGCAGGTTGAACGCCGTCGCGCAATCGCCAACAGGCTGTGCATACCTATTTGTTGGTGCAATGCAGCATTTCGGGCAGCATTCGGGCGGCAATCGGGCAGCAATCGGGTTGCGCAATCCGTCGCCGGGCGCGATGCTGGATGAAAGTCGCGCACAGGCGCGCACAGGCGCGCGCAGGAGCAGCGATGGAGACGCATATCGAACCGCTGTACGCCCTGGCCGATGCGGCCGGATTGCAGCGCCACTGGCGCGATGTGGACGGGCGCGAACATGTGGTGGCGGATGATACGCTGGCCACGATACTGGCGGCGCTGGGCCATCGGGTGGGAAATGCGCGGGCGATCTCGCGCGCACTGGCGGCGCTGGAACGCGAAGCTTCCGCTCTGCCCGCGCTACTGGTGGCCGATGCGGGGGAGCCGATCGTGCCGCCTGTTGCCTGCCGACAATTCACCCTGATCAGACAGGACGGG
>JBGSLI010000117.1:0-8337 GCA_041740775.1 Alteraurantiacibacter sp.
CGGCATCACCGGCATCAGTTCCAGATCCTCATCCATGTCGTGCCCCGTCAGTTCCCAGAGCTGGCGCAGACAATCGGGATCGGTGACCACGGTGGGCCCGGCATCGAAGGTGAAGCCTTCCTTCTCCCAGAAATAGGCGCGCCCGCCGGGCTTGTCGCGCGCTTCGATCACAGTGGTGGCGATGCCCGCGCTCTGAAGCCGGATGGCCAGCGCCAGCCCGCCGAAGCCGGCACCGATGACGCAGGCCTTGCGGCCGGCGTCGGGAAGGCTTTGCGGAGTGTTCATGAATTATCCTTGCGATAGGGAGCGAGCAGCCGGGGGGAACGGGAAAGGAGCGCGCAAAGGGCGCGCAGGATCGGAACCGGCGGGCGGCCGATCAGCACGCGCGCACGGTCTGCCCAGGTCGATTTTCCGGCGTAGAAGCGTTCGATCAGCGGTTCGGGCAGGCGATAGAAGCGTTCGAACACGCGATACCGTTCCGTCGGGCGGGCGGCGGCAAACAGCATCCGGCCCAGCATACGGTAAAACCGCATCCTGCGCCAATGTGCGCGTGCCAGCGTTTCCAGCCGGGCGGCAAGCTGATCTCCGGGAAGATCGGCATCGGCAGCGATGGCCAGCGCGATCTCCACCGCGATCGGCAGACTATAGCTGGTAAGCGGGTGGACAAAGCCGCCGCGCGCACCCGCCACCGCCACGCCGGCAATGCGATGACCGCGCTGGAAGGCGGCAAAATCGCCCCCGGTAATCACCGGCAGCACCCCGGTTTCAAACCCTATCGGTTCGCCCGCCAATCCCGCTTGGCGGCAATAAAGATCGATCCGGCCCGACAAGGCGCTGCGATCGAGCGTGGGATGATCGGCGTAATAGGTATCCTCGACAAACACATCGTGCGAACCCAGCGGCAGGACATAGACGAAGCGGTAGGCCCCACCATTCCCTTCGGGGGCAGACTGTTCGACGCTCGCATCCATTACCGTGGGGCGGATCAGCCCGTGCGGCTTCGCGGTGCGCAGATGGCGGCCCATGAATACCTGCCAGCCGCCCGCCAAATCGCCCGTGGGGGAAAATCCGCGGCAATCGATCACGCTGCGCGCGCTGATCACGGTCCCGTCGCGCAGGCGCACCTGTCCCGCCGCGATCTTCGCCACCTCGCTGCCAATCATTACCGTGCCGGGAGCAAGCTCGCGTTCCAGCGTGGCGGCAAAATCGGCGCTGGCGAGCGATCGGTAGGAAGCAGACAAGCGGCGCGAGTGGGTGGGGAAGCGGACAGCATATCCCTCGCTCCATTCGGTCTTGTGGAAGCTGTCGAGAAGTTCCCTCCCGGCTGGAGACAGATCGGTCGCAAACCAGCTCCAGCGGTGGTTGCCGCCCAGGCGCGGCCCGCCCTCGATCAGCCGCACCGATACATCGGGCCGGTGCCGCGCCAGCGCCAGCGCGATAAGGCCACCCGAAAGGCCGCCGCCGACGATGGCGATATCGCAGTCGCGGATGGTCATTGCGCCCGTGCTTTAGCGGAAAGCCGGGCTGAGGCAATCACGGCGCAAAGGCGGTAGGCCTTTGCCCGCTTGCATATTCGGGCGTTGGCGGTGATGCAGGGGCATGGAAAAGCTCCTCCCGCATCGCGCCGCGCTCGTCGGATCGTTGCTGATAGCGCTGGCCGCGATCGGCATATTGCTGGCGATGGGCCGCCCGCCGATCTGCACCTGCGGATATGTCGAACTATGGCACGGGCAGGTGCAATCGGCGGGAAACAGTCAGCACATCACCGACTGGTATGCCCCCAGCCATTTCACCCACGGGCTGATCATGGCAGGCGTGGCGTGGCTGCTGTGGCAACGCTGGAAGCTGTTTGGCGGGCGACCCGAACGCTGGGCACTGCCCATCGCGGTGCTGGTGGAATCGGCGTGGGAGGTATCGGAAAACACGCCCTTGGTGATCAACCGCTACCGTGAGGCGACGGCGGCTTTCGGTTATACCGGCGATTCCATCGTCAATTCCGCCGCCGATATCGGCTGGATGACGCTGGGCTTCCTGCTGGCGCTGCGGCTGCCCGCCTGGGCCACGGTGGCGCTTGGGCTGTTCCTCGAACTGCTGGCGCTTTATGCCATCCGCGACAATCTGACGCTCAACGTGGTGATGCTGGTCTATCCGGTCGATGCCATCCGCGACTGGCAGGCGGCGGGCGGGGCGTTGTAGGGAACCTGTATGCGCAGCGGCGCGTTGTGATTGAAAGGCTCGGGGGGTTATTTCACCAATGCGGTTTCACCTGTTCGCGGCTATCCTTGCCGTATTCTGCACCGCGCCTGCTACGCCCGCGATGGGGCAGGATACGCCTGCCAATGGCCCGCCAGATCCCGCGCAGGAGAGGCCGCCTTCGCGCGATTATCTGGCAGTCGGCATTGGTGCGGGCTTCAGCCCATCCTACAACGGATCGGACGATTACGCGCTGTCCGTCCTGCCGATCGTGCAGGGATCGCTGGGCGGGGTGGGAATCAGCCCGCGGGCGGGCGGGCTGACGCTGGACTTCATCCCCGATCCGGATACGGGCATCGGCTTTGACGCTGGTCTTGCCGTGCGCCTGCGCAGCGATCGCGCTTCGCAGATCAAGGATGATATCGTGCGGCAATATACAAAGCTCGATCGCGCGGTGGAGATCGGCCCCAGCCTGGGGCTGAACATGCCGCAGGTGTTCAGCAGGCGCGACCGGGTAAGCCTGGGCGTGGATGCGATGTTCGACGTGGTGGGCGCCCACTCCGGCACCGTCATCACCCCCTCGTTGGGCTATTTCACTCCGCTGGGTCGGACAGTGGCGGCCAGTTTTTCGCTCGGCACGCAATGGGCGGACAGCGACTTTCACGATTACTATTTCCGCAGCGATCCGGCCGATTTCCTTGGCGACGGCCCGGCACCGCTGGCCCCGTTTGCGCCGGACGGTTCCGGCTTCACCCAGGTCAGCGCGAATGTGCTGCTGGCCATCGATCCTGATGGCGACCGCCGCAGCAACGGATTGGGCTTCGTGATAATCGGCGGATATTCGCGCCTGCTGGGCGATGCGGCGGACACGCCCTTCACCAGCGAACGCGGTTCGCGCAACCAGTTTGTGGGCGGGGTGGGCGTGGGTTACACCTTCTGAGCCAGCGCCACCTGCGCGCTTTCTACCAGTGCGGTGAGGGCCGGGATTTGTGGATTTGAGAAGTGGCGGCAAGCCTGCGCCCGTCGCCACTCCACTGCGATTTCCTAATGCGCTCTATTCCTCGCCCTCATCCAGTTCCAGCGCCGGGCGCGGAGCGGGCAGCGGGGCGTCGCGGTTGCCGGTTTTCAGATAGGTGTCGAACCATTCCATCATCCGCAAATTGTAATCATAACGCGATGCGGCCCGCGCGTTGCCGTGGCCCTCGCCCTGATAATACACCAGCCGCACCGGCGTATCGGGGCGGCGCACGCGGATGTGGCGGTAAAGCTCGGCGCTTTGCGTCGGGCTGACCCGCGGATCGCTGTCACCGTGCAGAATCAGCAGCGGCGTATCGGCCTGATCGGCATGGAATATCGGGCTGCGCCGCAG
The DNA here is from genome assembly GCA_041740775.1 of Alteraurantiacibacter sp. Classification (GTDB taxonomy): domain Bacteria; phylum Pseudomonadota; class Alphaproteobacteria; order Sphingomonadales; family Sphingomonadaceae; genus Alteraurantiacibacter. The sequence continues at coordinate 3,563 of JBGSLI010000117.1, forward strand.
TGTGTCCTCGTAATTTTCCCAGGGATAGGCGCGGGCGTGGACATTGTATTCCTCGGTCGGGATATCGGTGGTGCCCCATTTGGACAGCACGTTGGAAATCCCCACGAACATCACCCCGGCGGCAAATTCCTGCGAATAGCGGGTGGCGCTCCACGCGGTAGCATAGCCGCCGTAGGAACCGCCGGTAACGCCAACGCGCGCGCCATCGGCGATGAAATCTGTCACCAGCGCCGCCTTGGCATCGACCAGATCGTCAAATTCCACCCCCGCCGCATCGCCCTGATGCTGGCGCGAAAATTCACCGCCATAGCCGGTGGAGCCGCGATAATTGGGCAGGAACACGGCATAGCCGCGCCCCGCCGCCACCTGTCCGGGGCTGGAATAGCTGGTCACCCAGCCGTTGCTGTCATGCGCTTCCGGCCCGCCATGCACATTGAGGATCAGCGCCGCACCGCCGAGCGTTTCACCGCCCACCGGCTCGATCAGCACGCCTTCAATCTGCTGCCCGTCGCGCGCGGTGTAGGCATAGGCGCGCTGTGCGCCCAAAACCCGATCCGCCAGCCAGGGGTTGTGATCGGTCCAGCGTTCAAAGCCGTTGCTCGAATACAGGAACAGTTCGTTGGGATGCGCGGGCGAATTGGCCTCCACCGCCAGCCGGTTGCCGCCCTGTTCGATACTGGTGAGGATCAGCCCGTCGGGATCGATATTGCGCAGCAGTTCGCCATCGTCGGAATAGAAGCGCAGCACGCTTTGCACCCCCACATGCACGATCACCGCGAGCCGCCCGTCGGCCATCCATTCGGCATCCACCGCCGCTTCGGCCGCGCCTGCGTTGATCGCGCGATATTCGCCCGTGGCAGCGTCCACCAGATGCAGCGTGGTATCGGCCGGATCGTTCGCATCGACCGCCGCGATCATCGACAGCTGGCTGCCGTCGGGCGAAATCTCGACATCGCCCAGCTTGCCCGGCGTTGCCACTGTAATGAGGTCGCCAGTCGCCAGATCGAGGATATGCGCGCGTCTGGAAGTGTAGGAATCATCGACCAGCGGGGTTGGCGCGCTGGTAATCAGCGCCCATTCGCCGCCCGGAGCGATCTGGAAACTGTCGACATGGCCGGGCACGGTAAACTCGCGCGGCTGCGCATCCACTTCTTCGCCGCCCAGGCTGGCAACGAACAGTCGGTTGAAGCGCAGTTCTTCCTCGAACACCACCGCATCGAAACCGGCGCTGCGCTGAGCGCCGCGCGCTTCATCGGGCGCGGCGGAAACCAGCATATAGGCCAGGCTGCCATCGGGAGAAAAGGCGTAGGATGTCACGCCGGCATCCTCCACTCCCGCCAACTTGCGGTGCGATCCACCATCGACCGGGATGCCCCACAGCGCGCGAACATCGCCCGTGCCGGCATGAAGAAAGCTGATCATCGAACCATCGGGGGTGAAATCGATGCCCGAAACCGGCATGCCTTCGGGCAGGAAGGCGCGCACCTGCATCGGCCCGTCGGCCACGAACAATTGCTGGCGCGCGCGGCCATCGTCCTCGCCCCGCGTCACGTAGGGATAATGCACGCGGGTAAAGGCAATGCGCGAGCCGTCGCGCGATACCGCCACGGTTCCGGTGCTCTCGATCCGCGCCACATCTTCGGACGTCATTGCCTGCTGCGCCATAGCGGGAGCGAACGGCAGGGCCAGCGCTGAGGCCAGCAGGGCCGGGCGAAGCATGATCATCGGGAGGCAATCCTCTATGGTTGGTTTCGGTTACGACAAACCATAGCGAATGGCGCGTGCATGGCAAATCCGCAGGCTCAGGAGGACAGGTTCAGAGGTAAATCCGCAATTAACCACATCTGCTCACAGCGTTTGCACCAAAGCGGGGCAAAAGGCGGTGCATGGGCATTGCTGCATCCTCCGCCCTTCGGGACGATACCGGAGCCAACGGGCCTGCCTATGGCAGTCTTGAAGCGCTTGGCGGTCCGCGCAAGTTCAAGAAAAAGCCGGTGCTGGTGCTCGCACCCGAAGAGCTGGAAGCGGCCCATGCGCTGTTCCACGAAGCATCCGCGCAACTGCTCGGCGAAGACGTTGAACGCGCGCCGCGCCCGGTCTCGATCCTCGGCCTCGCGCCGATGGACAATGGTCCCGAAGACCTCGGCCATTCGGACGAGCTGGCCGACGATGTCGAGGACGATATGCCCTCGCCCGAAGCCGTGCTGGCGCTGACCCGGCGCAAGTCTGCGGCCTTGCCCGATGATTTTTCCGACGCGGAATTTGCCGACGAAGGTTTCGGCACCTTCGATGGCGGGGCGGATTTCGGCGAGTATGGCGGAGAGAATGACCTAAACGGTGATGGCTTGATCGATGATGGCTTGCCCGATGACGGCTTCATCAACGACGGGCTGGATCTTTCCACCCGCATCTTCCCCTCGCTACCGATCCGCCCTGAACTCGCGCTGGAGGATGGGGAAAGCCTGCCGGCAATGCCGGTCACGCCGGTCACGCCAGTCGAACAGGCTGCACCGGAAGCAGAGGCGCAAGCAGGATCCGAAGCGGGGCCGGAAGCGGGGTCGGAAGCAGAGGCGCAAGCAGGACCCGAAGCGGGCCCAATGCTGTCACCGCCGTCGTTTGTGTTCCGGCCCGCGCCCCCATCACCCTTGGCAGCGGTTGCGCCCACGCCCGCCGCGCCGACACTTCCGCCGATCGAGGCAAGCGAGCCCCCATTTTCCGGGCCGGCGCCAGAACCTGAGTTTGAGCCTCAACCTGAGTCCGAGACTCCCCCGGATCTCGCCCAGGGCGCAGCGCCGCGTCCGGCGCGGTTCGACGAACTCAATCCGGCAAAGGATTACGAAACCCCCGAAGATGTGCTCGATCTGGATCGCTGGCTGGCGGGTCCGGCCGAGGATGCCGCAGTGCCGGGATTCGATCTCGATGCCGAAACCCCCGCCGGAGATGCAGAGCCCGCTGCGCCCGCACGCGATGGCGGCGCGGACGACGCGGATGGTGAGACTCAAGGCTATACCGTCACCGCCGATGACCGCGTGGACGGCTATGCCTTCATGCGCGATGCGCGCCCACGCCATGCGGTCCTCAGCGTTGCGCAGGAAGGGCGGCAAAGCGCACTGCGGGCAAAGCTGCTGAGCGAATCCGAGCGCGAGGCGGCGCGGCTACTGGCGCAGCAACAGGCTCCCGCAGGCAGTTCCCTTGCGGCCCGCCTGTGGCACTGGCTGCGCGATCTGTTGGGCTGATTTACTGGCACTGTCCAAAATCCTGCGAGAAACGCCTTCAATCAGTCGAACGCAAACTTGTCGACGATCTTCATGTTCTCTTCGCGGACTATGCCGGGAATCAGAAACAGATCAACGATGAGCCATATCCACAAGGGAATCCATGTCACGAAGATAACAAAGCCCAGCAGCCCAAGAGCAAGCTGACCAACGGCCGATGCCGTGCGGCCAAGGTAAAATCGATGGGCACCAACGCCGCCAAGGAAAATACACAGCAGATAGGTCACGCCCGCCGACTTCTTGTTAGCATCATACATCATCTGCGCGCGCGCACTGGCTAGAACCGATTTCTCGTCCATCTTCTTGTTTTCCCTGTCGCCCAAGATGGGATGTTATCCGCAGTCTTCGTAGGAATTGCAAGTTAACGAAGGCAGCTCAGTCAATCCGGTAAAAATCGGCCACCCGTTCCAGCGCCAGCCGCAGAACCAGCTTGCCGCTGCGCGCGGGCCAGGCCAGCGCTTTTTCGGCGATCGGCAGGGTTTCCCCCGCGCAGACGACGCGCCACAATATATCCTCCAGCCCCTTGCCCGCCTGCGCCAGCGCACCATCGAACCGGGCGCGTGCGGCGATCTGCCTTTCGCCCGAAGTCAGCCCCTGTTCGCCGGTGCCGCGAATGCGCACCGGGTCCCAGCGCATGGTGATGGCGGGGCCGAGCTGCGCGCGTTCGTAATCGGCGCGCAGGCATTCGCCCGCATCGAACAGGCGATCATCGATATGGCCGTGGGCGTGCAGCCAGCCGAGCGGGCTTTCCGCCACATTCACCGTCACGCTGCGACGGTGGCGACCCACTCCGCCGCTTCGGCGCGGGCCTGCCGGTGTGAGTTCGCGTTCTTCAAGCTGGCGCTGCATGACTTTTCCCCTTCGCTGCCGGAAACGCGCCTTGCAAAAGCGAATCGGTTGTAGGAAAGAGAAACTTCAAACCAATCCGGTTAATTCGTCGCCTTTCTCCCGGTGACGCAAGGGAATCCGCCATGATCAATCGCATCAGGGATATCCGCAAGCAGAAGGGCATGACGCTGGCCGAAGTTGCCGCTGCCTGCACCCCGCCCACCACCGCGCAGACGATCGGGCGGCTGGAAACCGGGATGCGCAATCTCTCGCTCGCGTGGATGAACCGTATCGGTGCGGCGCTGGGCGTGGACCCGGAAGCGCTGGTGAAACCGGGCGATGTCGCGCAGCCGCAGGTCATCGCCCGGCTGACCACGGCGGGGGCGGAAAGCCTGGGCAAGCCGCGCGATGCGATCCTGCCGACACAATTGCTCGACAGCGGGGCGCTGGTGTGCGTCGAGATCGAGGCCGGACAGGGCGAATACCGCAGCGGGGACCAGTTGTGGATGCGCCAGCTATCGCCCGATGATGCCGCCCACCTCGTCAATCGCGATGTGCTGGCACCGCGATCGGGCGGGCGTTTTGCCTTCGGGCGGCTGATCGATCGGCAGGGCACGCTGGTCGGCCTGCTGCCGCCCGGCATCGGCCAGCGCCAGATCGTGATCGACAGCC
>JBGSLI010000118.1:0-3024 GCA_041740775.1 Alteraurantiacibacter sp.
CGATGCGCCCGCCGCCCAACGCGCGGTGCAGCCCGCGGTGCCAGTCCTGCGCGCCGTCCACCAACCGCCCGAACCACGCGCTCTTGCCGATCTTTCCGCATCCGGCGAGCATGGCGGCGGCACCTGCAACAAGGACATTGCGCCGCTTCATCGCGCTTTTCCTCCGGTAATCATGGCGCGCAATTGCCCGACCGGCCCCGACACCAGCACCATCGCCACATGCACCACCACAAATCCGAACAGCAGCCACGCGGCGATGAAATGCAGCGAACGCGCCGATTGCCGCCCGCCGAATATTTCCACCAGCCACGGCCAGGCGGCTTCCATGCCGGGGCTCATCGCCATGCCGGTGAAGATCATCAGCGGCAAAAGCACGAACAGCACCAGCGAATAGGACGCCTTCTGGAGGATATTGTATTTGCCCTCTTCCGGGGAGAAATCGAAACGGAGGTGGCGTTTCACCGCCTGCCAGACGTTCGCCAGCCGCCATTCGCGCGCGCAGGCGAATATGTTGCGCGCCATATGGCCGTTTGCCAGCGCGGCGATCAGGAAAGCGAGCAGGCCGAAGGCGAAGATGAGGGCGAACAAGATGTGCCAGTCGCGCGCGCCAGCCAGGCTGTAATAGCCCGGAATCGTCGCCCAGCCGGGAAAGCGCGGCACCGCCAGCCACGCCTGATCGGGCGAAAAGCCCCAGTCGCCCCAATAGAGATAGCGATGCGCGTTGGAGATGTTCAGCCCGCTCATGAACAGGATGACGACGCTGGCCGCGTTCAGCCAATGCCAGATGCGGGTGGACAGCGCGTGGCGCTTTGCCGGTTTGCCCGGCGGCCTCATGCCTTCTTCCCTTCGCGTTCGAGAAAGATCACGTCGCGGCTTTGGCGCAGCAGATGCTGGCCCGAATCGACAAACAGCGTCTGGCCCGACGCCAGCGGCCCTTCGGCGAGGAACAGCGCGGCATCGGCCACTTCGCTCGTGCCCGTGCGGCGACGCAGCAGATTGCGCCGGTGCGATCCTTCGGCTTCCGCATCGGTCTGATCGAAACTGGGCAGGATCGCGCCGGGGGCCAGCGTATAGACGCGATCACGCCCGCGCACCGCCATCGCCTGCATCCGCGCGGCGCAATCGGCCGCCGCCTTGCTCATCGTGTAGCTGAAGAAATCGGGGTTGAGATTGGCCAGCTTCTGATCGGTCACCTGCACCACCCGCCTCCCCGTGGTGCTTGCTGCATGGGCCAGATAGGTCTGCGCCATCAGCGCCGGAGAGGCGGCGTTGATCGCCATGGCGCGCGCATTGGCCGCCCGATCCAGCATGCCCGCATCGTCGGCTTCGAACAGCGAGGCATTGTTGATAAGGCAGCGCCAGTCCGCCAGCCGCGCCGCCAGCGTGCGGATCATCGCCGCGGCTGCTTCGGGATCGGTCAGATCGCATTGCACCACCCCGGCATCGGGCAGGGTTGCGGCCAGATCATGCGCGGCCTCTGTCGACCGGTTGCAATGGATCACCACGTGCCAGCCCGCCGCCGAAAACCGCTGGCAGATCGCCTTGCCCACACGTTTCGCACCGCCGCTGACAAGGACACTCTTGCGCGTCATGCAAAAATGGACAAAGTCAATGGAACGCAAAGGGGCATGTCCCCACGATAGGCAGATGCGCGGGGCGCGCAATACCCGCGATGGGAGGGGTTTGCATGTTCCGCAAGGCGATGCTCGCTGGCGCTGCGGCGCTGGCATTTCTTGGCGGCTGCGCCACTGCGCAGGATGGTACCGTGAATGTGCCCGCGCCACCGCCTCCCGGTCCGCCGCCGTTCCAGGGCACACCGCTGGCAGAAGGGCCGTGGGATATCTCCACCGCGCAGGCCGATCTGCATGTAGAGGTGCTGGCGCGCGGGCTGGAACATCCGTGGGGCATCGCCTTTCTGCCCGAAGGCGGAATGCTGCTGACCGAGAGGGTGGGGCGGCTGCGCCATGTCGACGCCGCAGGCCACCTCGATCCGCAGCCGGTTGCAGGCCTGCCCGATATCTACAGCGTCGGCATTGCCGGATTGAAGGGCATCGCGCTGCACCCTGATTTTGCCGTCAACCGGCTGGTCTATCTGGCCTATTCGAAGATTTCGCCGGACGATGCGAATGTCTCCACGCTGGCGGTGATGCGCGGGCGGTGGGAAGCGGGCGCGGATGAATTGACGCAGGTGGAGGATATTTTCGTTGCCGATACATGGTATGGTGCGCTGCCCCTGCCCGAACGTTGCTGCGGGCAGGGGCCGGCCTTCGGTTCCTATGGCGGGCGCATCCTGTTCGATGCCGACGGCTTTCTGTTCGTCACCAGCGGGGATCGCAATTGGGGCGAGCGGGTGCAGGATCCGGCCAGCCAGTATGGCAAGATTTTCCGCCTCAATGACGACGGTTCGATCCCTTCTGGCAATCCGTGGGTGGGCCGCGCCGGGCACGAGCCGCGCACATGGTCCACCGGGCACCGCAATCCGCTGGGGCTGGCGATAAACCCCTTCACCGGGGAATTGTGGGAAAGCGAGTTTGGCCCGCGCGGGGGCGATGAAGTCAATCGCATCCTGCGCGGCGGCAATTACGGCTGGATAGAGGTGACGCAGGGCGAGCATTACAACGGCGAACCCGCCGGTGCCCTGCGCAGCGTGGCCGGCATGATCGATCCGGTGCTGGTGTTCGGCCCGCCCAGCCTCAACCCCGGCAATCTGGCGATTTACGCGGGCGAGGCGATGCCGCAATGGCGCGGCGATCTGTTCCTCGCCAGCTTTGCCCAGGGGGTGCTGCGGTATGAAACCGATGCGATGGGCAATCCGCTGGGCGAGCCGGAGCACCTGTTGCGCGAACTTGGCCAGCGCTGGCGCGATGTGCAGATGGGGCCGGACGGCGCGCTCTATCTGCTGACCGACCAGACCGATGGTGCCCTGTTGCGGATGACGCCGCGCGATTAATCGCGTTCGGGCACCTTTTCGCGCAACTCCGCCAGCCACACGGCAGCCACCGCATCGCTCGGCGCGCGCCAGTC
>JBGSLI010000119.1:0-1832 GCA_041740775.1 Alteraurantiacibacter sp.
GATGCGATGGAAAGCGCGCTGGGCGTGGAACGCGCGGTTTCGCGGCTGTATCACCACGTCCGCTTCGATATCGCGGGCCAGCCGGCGCAGGTGGCGGTGGAGCGGCAGGATCTAGACGAACTGCTCGGCAATCTGGTCGAAAACGCGGCCAAATACGGCGGCGGCAGCGTATTCATCACCGTGGATGCGGAACCCGGCAGCGATGATTGCGTGGTGTGGATAGAGGATGACGGCGTGGGCATCCCGGCCAGGGACCGCGATGCCATTTTCGGCCGCGGCGCACGGCTGGATACGGGCAAGCCGGGGACAGGGCTGGGCCTTGCCATCGTGCGCGACGTGGCCGAAATCTACGGCGGCAGCGTCTCGCTGCACGAAAGCGAGGATCTGGGCGGCCTGCTGGTGAAGCTAAGCCTGCCAAGGGCGGGTTGAGATCGGTATGACGGGCCTGCGCAAGCAGGCGGCCATTCAATCCCCCCGTGCGATATTGTGGTGCCGGATCACCTCGTCGATCACGAAGCGGATGAATTTTTCGCTGAATTCGGGATCGAGATCGGCTTCTGCCGCCAGCTTGCGCAGCCGGGCGATCTGGCGGGCCTCGCGGTCGGGATCGGCCGGGGGCAGCGCGGTGCGGGCCTTGTATTCGCCCACCGCCTGGGTGATGCGGAAACGTTCGGCCAGCATGTGGATCAGCGCGGCGTCGATATTGTCGATGCTGCGGCGGAAGGCGGCAAGCTGGCTGTCATTATCGGATTGGGTCATGCGTCAGGTGTGATCCGGTTGGAATCTACGGGTTGGGGCGTAGTTTGATTTGCCGCTCCCAATGCGGCAGAAATGCCAGCTTGCCAACACCCTCGCGCACAGCCAAGGAAGCGCGGATGAGCGACAAAGTCGTCCCCCTGAAGCGCGCCAATGGCGAAGAGCGGCCCACGCTCGCCCCCATCCTGTCGCTCACCGCCACGCCGATGAATGCGGTAAACGCGATCATTCTTGACCGGATGCAGAGCGAAATCCCGCTGATCCCGGCGCTGGCCGGGCACCTTATCAGCGGCGGCGGCAAACGCATGCGGCCGATGCTCACGCTGGCCGGCGCAGAGGTGGTGGGATATCAGGGCACGCGCCATCACAAGCTGGCCGCCGCGGTGGAATTCATCCACACCGCCACGCTGCTGCACGATGATGTGGTGGACGGCAGCGAAATGCGCCGGGGCAAGGAAGCGGCGAACATCATCTACGGCAATCCCGCCACCGTGCTGGTGGGCGATTTCCTGTTCAGCCGCGCGTTTGAACTGATGGTGGAAGATGGCAGCCTGCGGGTGCTCAAAATCCTTTCCAGCGCCAGCGCCATCATCGCGCAGGGCGAGGTGGATCAATTGACCGCACAGCGCCGGATCGAGACGAGCGAGGAACGCTATCTCCACATCATCGGCGCCAAAACCGCCGCGCTGTTCGCCGCCGCCAGCCGCATCGCCGCGGTGGTGGCCGAACGGCCCGATGCGGAAGAAACCGCGCTGGATGATTACGGCCGCAATCTGGGCATCGCCTTTCAACTGGTGGACGATGCGATCGATTACGACACCGGCACCGCCGAAATGGGCAAGGACCGGGGCGATGATTTCCGCGAGGGCAAGATGACGCTGCCGGTGATCCTCGCCTGTGCCCGCGGGGATGAAGAGGAACGCCGGTTCTGGCGCGACGCCATCGCCGGTTTCGCCAATGAAGACGCCGATCTGGCCCATGCGGTGGAACTGATCCGCCGCCACGATTGCGTTGCCGCCACCCGCGAACGCGCCCGCCACTTCGCCCAGCGCGCCTGCGATGCGCTGGCGATCTTC
>JBGSLI010000120.1:0-1844 GCA_041740775.1 Alteraurantiacibacter sp.
AACGCCCGCCAGGTCGGCGATTACATCCGGGCGGGCTTCGCGCGCCTGGCGGAACGCTTTGAGCTCATCGGTGACATACGCGGCGCCGGGCTCTGGATCGGCGTCGAGATGGTCCGCGATCGACAAACGAAGACACCGGCCCCCGACGAAGCCTTCCGCCTGGTCAATCTGCTGAAGGACGCCGGCTGCCTCGCCGGCCGCATCGGGGAATACGACAACGTGCTGAAAATCCGACCGCCGCTCGTGTGCGGCATCGAGCATGCGGACGAGCTGCTTGCTGCAGCCGCGTCGAGTCTGGAAAAGCTCCAGGCATCGATGTGAAACGCGATCGGCGCCGCGAGCCACCGGGTGCTGTGCGCGTGCACATGTAGCCCGCACTAGCAGCGCGAGCAGAGCGTAAGCCCTTGCTTGGTCGGATACGCGTCCTCCGGCGTGAGCGACCTTACTGCAGCGAACAGTCGCACCGCCAATCGCAGCCGATGCGGTCGTCGAATGTAATCAGCAACCAGTCATTCCGCACTCTCTGCCTGCTGTCCGGCACGCACACTATGGCCCGATCCTGTCGGTGAATGACCCAAACCTCGCTTCTGGGAGGCAGCAGGATCTTCGAATATGGTTTTCCTGGCAACACCGTAGTGGCCTGGCAATCGGCATGGCGGCCCGCGCGAGGCCAACCAGCCGATGCGCGGTCATGTGCTGCCGGCGCGAAGACCGGAAATGTGAGTGGCGGCCTTTCCTATAGCCCGGGCTGTTTGCTGGCGACCGAACAATCCTTTGAACGCAGATGGGAGTCTGGTCATGACTAAACGAACCGGCTTCATTTGGCACGAAGCCTATGCGTGGTACCAGCTGGGGATTGAAGCCGGGTTTATCCGCCCCGATGGACGAGGCGTGCAACCCGACAAACACGCCTACGATCCTGAGACGGTGCGTCGCTTTCGCAATCTCATTGAAATGAGTGGGCTGGCCGACCACCTGGTGTGCATCAAACCGAAGCCGGCAGCGGAGGCGGATATCCTGCGCGTACACACGCGCCAGCATCTCGAGCAGATACGCGCCTTGTCAGCGCACGTGATGGGTGGCGAAGCAGAGCCGCTCATGCCGATACCGTCAGGTGGGTTTGAAATCGCATTGCTCGCGGCAGGCGGTGCGCTGGCGGCGGTGGACGCGGTGATGGATGGCAAGGTCGACAATGCGTATGCGCTATTGCGCCCCGCTGGCCATCATTCGACGCCATCGGCGTCGCGTGGCTTCTGCGTGTTCTCGAATGCGGCGATCGCCGGCCGCTACCTGCTGGATTCCCGAGGCCTCAATCGGGTGGCCTACGTGGACTGGGACGTCCACCATGGCAACGGCACACAGACCGTCTTTTATAGCGAGAAGCGCGCGCTCACCATTTCCATCCACCAGGATCGCTGTTTCCCGGTCGATGACGGCTTCCTGCATCAGCTAGGCGAAGGCGATGCTGTGGGCACCAACCTCAATATCCCGCTGCCGCCGGGCAGCGGCGCAGATGCCTACATTGCTGCCTATGATCGCGTGATCATCCCGGCGCTAAAGGCCTACCGGCCGGACTTCATCATCGTGCCGTCGGGATTCGATGCGGGTGCCATTGACCCGCTCGGGCGGATGATGATGCATTCCGAGGGTTATCGGGTGCTGACGCAAAAACTGCTCGCAGTGGCGGATGAGCTCTGCGGTGGCCGCCTCGTCTTTACGCATGAAGGCGGATACTCGCGATGGGCGGTACCGTTCTACGGTCTCGCCGTCATGGAGGAGATGTCCGGGCGTCGCACGGACATCGAGGATCCGTTCCTCGAATGGCACAAGGCCCTGGGCGGGCA
>JBGSLI010000121.1:0-1924 GCA_041740775.1 Alteraurantiacibacter sp.
TGCCGTGCCGCGCGGCCTGCGCGGCGGCGATCTGCGGATGAAGCTGCGCGCGCATGCGGCCCTTTGAATATTCGGCGTTGGCGAGGTCTGCCCCGGCGGTCATCAGGAACAGGTCCGAAGGGTTGATCGGCGCGGCCTCCATCCGCACCAGCAGCTGATTGCCGGTGGGGGCGGGAAAATCGCGCTGCTGCAATTCCAGCGTCAGCGTGCCGTCGGCAGCAAGGTTCGAGACGAGTTGGCGGCCTGTGGTCATTGGTTTTGCTCCTGATCTTCGTCTTCATAGCGCGCGGCAATGAAATACAAACCCTCCGGCGGGGCATTCAGCCCCAGCGCCGCGCGGTTTTTTGCGGCCAGCGCTTCGGCCAGCTGTTCAGCCCGCCATTGTCCTTGCCCCACCAGCGCGAGGCAACCGACCATCGAGCGGACCTGATGATGCAGGAAGCTGCGCGCGGCTGCACGGATGATCACCGCATCGCCTTGGCGGCTGACATCGAGCCGGTCGAGCGTCTTGACCGCGCTGGCCGCCTGGCAATGCGCGCTGCGGAAGGTGGTGAAATCGTGCCGCCCCACCAGCGCTTGCGCGGCCCGGTGCATCGCTTCTGCATCGAGAGGGCGGGTGATGTGCCACGCGCGGCCGCTTTCCAGCGTCAAGGGCGCGCGGCGGTTGCGGATGCGATATTCATAACTGCGCCCGATGCAGGAAAAGCGTGCGTGCCAATCGCCCGGCTTCACCTCACAGCCGATAATCGCCACCGGGGCGGGGCGCAGATGCGCGTTCAGCGCCTCCATCAGCCGGAAGGGTTCGAACGGCTTTTCGATATCCAGATGGCAGCGCATGGCGAGCGCGTGGACCCCGCTGTCGGTGCGCCCGGCGCTGTGCAGCGTCACCTGCTCCCCCGTCACGAGCCCTGCCGCTTCCTCCACCGCCTGCTGAACGCTGGGGCCATGCGCCTGGCGTTGCAGGCCGAAGAACGGGCCACCATCGAATTCCAGGGTGAGGGCGAAGCGGGTCATTGGCCCAATCCGTCATTGCGAGGAGCCGGAGGCAACGCGGCAATCCAGTCCTGAAGCCTGCGCGCCTGCCTAACGGCTGGACTGGATTGCTTCGCTTTGCTCGCAATGACGAACATTGGGATCATTGCACCTGAGTCCCGACCGCGACGGGCCTGCCGCGCAGAAACTCCGCCAGCGCCATCCCCGGCCTTCCCGCGCGTTGCAGGATGGCGGGACGCAGGGCGGCTTTGCCACAGCCGACGGTAAACTGATCGTCCAGCACCGTTCCCGCCGCGCCTTCGGCTTCCACCACCTCGGCCCGCAGCAGCTTGATCCGCTCGCCATCCAGTTCGAACCAGCTGCCGGGAAAGGGGGCAAAGGCGCGAACTTCGCGTTCCAGTATCGTCGCTGGCTTGGTGAAATCCAATTTGGCTTCCGCCTTGTCGATCTTGGGAGCGTAGGTGGCGCGCGTGTTATCCTGCACCTCAGGCAGAAGCGTGTCGAGCCGCGCAAGCGCCTCCACCATCAATTCCGCGCCCATCGCAGCGAGTTCATCATGCAGTTCGCCAGTGGTCTTGCGATCGATTGGCGTGGCGCGTTGCATCAGCATCGGCCCGGTATCCAGCCCCGCCTCCATCTGCATGATGGTGACACCCGTTTCGGCATCGCCCGCCTGCACCGCGCGGTGGATCGGTGCCGCCCCGCGCCAGCGCGGCAACAGCGATCCGTGGACATTGAGGCAGCCGTGCTTCGGTGCTGCGAGGATGGGCGGGGGCAGCAGCAGGCCATAGGCCGCCACCACCGCGACATCGGCTTGCAAGGCGACGAAATCCGCCTGCTCCTCAACGCCCCTCAGGCTGGCAGGATGGCGCACTTCTATCCCCAGCGCCTCGGCCCGCGCGTGGACGGGCGAAGGCCGCTGCTGCTTGCC
>JBGSLI010000122.1:0-2513 GCA_041740775.1 Alteraurantiacibacter sp.
GGCTGCAGCGCGCGCGGCGATGCGCGCGCATCTGGGCGCGGTGCTCGATTCGCTGCTGTTCGCCACCGAGGAAAGGGCGGTGGAAGAAGCGCGCAAGGCGGTGGCCGCCAAACGGAAAGACTACGCATGACCAGAAAGCTCACCCTCCATCCAGACCGGCTGCTGCCCCCAGAACCTGGCACCCGCGCCATCGCCCGGCGGCTGCTGGACAGCGTTGAACGCCTGCCGATCATCAGCCCGCACGGCCACACCGATCCGCAATGGTGGGCCGATGATGCGCCCTTTGGCAATGCCGCCCAATTGCTGCTGCACCCCGATCATTATGTGCTGCGGATGCTCTATTCGCAGGGCATGGCGATGGAGGATCTGGGGATCGGTAATCCGGCGGCCGATCCGCGCGAAAGCTGGCGGCTGCTGGCGCAGAACTATCATCTGTTCCGCGGCACGCCATCGCGGATGTGGCTCGACTGGGTGTTCGCCACCAGCTTTGGTATCGACGTGCAATTGTGCGCCGAAACAAGTGACCTCTATTTCGATACCATCACCGCGCTGCTGGCAACCGACGCCTTCCGTCCGCGCGCGCTGTTCGAGAGCTATAATATCGAAGTCATCGCCACTACCGAAAGCCCCCTCGACGATCTGGCGCATCACGCCGCTATCCGCGACAGCGGCTGGGGCGGCAGGGTCATCACCGCCTATCGCCCCGATCCGGTGGTCGACCCGGAATTTGAAGGCTTTGCCGCCAATCTTGACCGGCTTTCGGCGCTGACCGGCGAGGATTGCCGCAGCTGGCGCGGATATCTGGCCGCGCATCGCCAGCGCCGCGCTTTCTTTGCCGCGATGGGCGCGACCAGCACCGATCATGGCCATCCCACAGCGCAGACCGCCGATCTTTCGCCCGCCGAGGCTGAGGCATTGTTCGCCCGCGTTACAAGCGGCGATTGCACCGCTGCGGACGCCGAATTGTTCCGCGCCCAGTTGCTCACCGAAATGGCCGGGATGAGCGTGGAGGACGGGCTGGTGATGCAGCTGCACCCCGGTTCGCTGCGCAATCACAACCCCTCGCTGTTTGCCCGTTTCGGGCGCGACAAGGGCGCCGATATCCCTATGCGCACCGATTATGTCCACGCGCTGCGCCCGCTGCTGGCGAAATACGGCAATGATCCGCGTCTCAGCCTGATCGTGTTCACGCTGGACGAAAGCACCTATGCGCGTGAACTGGCACCGCTGGCGGGCCATTATCCGGCGATGAAACTGGGCCCGGCGTGGTGGTTCCACGACAGTCCCGAAGGGATGCGCCGGTTCCGCGAGAACGTGACCGAGACTGCGGGCTTCTACAACACCGTGGGCTTCAACGACGATACCCGCGCCTTCCTTTCCATCCCCGCCCGGCACGATGTGGCAAGGCGGATCGATTGCGGCTTTCTGGCGCGACTGGTGGCCGAACACCGGCTGGAAGAATGGGAGGCGGGCGAACTGGCGGTCGATCTCGCCTATAATCTGGCCAAGCGGGCCTATCGCCTGTGACATCGTCAAAAACATCGCGGGCGAGGCTTTGCGAAGCGTGTATCGCCGCCCTGCCCGCCGCCATCGCCCGCCCGGTTTATGATCGCAGCGGAGCCCGCGGCATCGTTCACTTCGGCATCGGGGCTTTCCACCGCGCGCATATGGCGGCCTATACCGATGCCTGCCTCAACGCGGGCGAGCGCGATTGGCTGATAACCGGCGTTTCGCTGCGATCGGGCGGCGTGGCGGCGCAGATGAACCCGCAGGACGGATTGTTTACGCTTACCGAACGATCGGGGGTGGGAGATTCCACCCGGCTGATCGGGGCTGTTCGTGATGTGCTGGTGGCCACGCAGCAGGGTGCCGAGGTGGCAAAAGCGTTGATCGCCCCGCAAACGCGGATCATCAGCTTTACAATTACCGAGAAGGGCTATTGCCGCGCGCCCGATGGCTCGCTCGATCTGGCGCTGGCGGGCAAGGGCAGCTTCTATCCGCTGCTGGCCGAAGCCTTCCGCGAACGCAAACGTGCCGGGGCAGCGGGCCTGACTTTGCTCAGTTGCGACAATCTGGCCGAAAACGGCGTGCAACTGGCGCGGCTGATGGGCGAATATCTGGCCGCTACCGCGCCCGACCTTTCCGATTGGTTCGAAAACCGGTGCCGCTGCCCGTCCACCATGGTTGACCGGATCGTGCCCGCCACAACCGATGAAGACCGCGCCCGTATCGCGGCAACGCTGGGCTTGGCAGACGAGGCGGCGGTAATCACCGAAGCGTTCAGCCAATGGGTGATCGAGGACAATTTTGCCGGTTCCCGCCCGCGCTGGGAAGATCATGGCGCGCAATTGGTGGCCGATGTTCGCCCCTTCGAGACCGCCAAGCTGCGAATGCTCAACGGCGCGCATTCGCTGCTCGCCTATTGCGGACTGGCTGCCGGGCACAATTTTGTTCACGAAGCCATCGCCGACCCGCGCCTGCGCGCGCTGGCCGAGCGGCTGATGCGCGCGGAG
>JBGSLI010000123.1:0-2457 GCA_041740775.1 Alteraurantiacibacter sp.
CAACGGCTGCTCGATGCGCTGGTGGGCCAGAATGCCAGCGAGGCGACGCGCGCCAGCTTCCGCCAGCGCATCGTGGAAGATGCGATGAACGAAACCGAGGTGGAAATCGAGGTGGCGCAGGCGGGCGGGATGCCGATGGGGCTTGGCGACCTTGGCCCCGGCATGGGCGGCGGCGCGACGATGATCAACCTCAGCGAAATGATGGGCAAGGCCTTTGGCGGCCCGCCAAAAAAGCGGCAGAAGCTGAAGGTTCCCGATGCGTGGGACCGGCTGGTGGACGAAGAAGCCGACAAGCGCATGGACGCCGACGATGTCGCGCGCGTGGCGCTGGCCAATGCGGAAACCAACGGCATCGTGTTCCTGGACGAGATCGACAAGATCGCGGTTTCCGATGTGCGCGGCGGATCGGTTAGCCGCGAAGGCGTGCAGCGCGATCTGCTGCCGCTGATCGAAGGCACCACGGTGGCCACCAAATACGGCCCGATGAAGACCGATCACGTGCTGTTTATCGCCAGCGGCGCGTTCCACGTTGCCAAGCCATCCGATATGCTGCCCGAATTGCAGGGCCGCCTGCCCATCCGCGTGGAACTGCGCAGCCTGACCGAGGAGGATTTCGTCCGTATCCTGTCCGAAACCCGCGCCAATCTGGTGAGCCAGTACAAGGCGCTGCTGGCCACCGAGGAACTGACGGTGGAAATGGACGAGGCAGCGATAAGGGAAATCGCCCGCATTGCCGCGCAGGTCAACGAAAGCGTCGAGAACATCGGCGCGCGGCGGCTGCAGACGGTGATGGAAAAGCTGTTCGAGGAACTGAGTTTCGAGGCGGAGGACCGCAAGGGCACCAGCGTGATGGTTGACGCCGCCTATGTCCGCGACCGGCTGGGCGCGCTGGCCGGGGATGCCGATCTGAGCAAATATATCCTCTAGCGGATCGCGCTGGCATCCACTTCGTCGCGCACGACCGAAATGATCGCCCTGCGCGTCGCCTCATCCCATTGGCGGTCGGTGGGATCGGTTGCCTTGGGAGCAAAGCCGGGAATGGCGTTGAGATCGGTCTGCAACAGATCGGCCCGCGGGAAGATGGAATAAAGCACCGAAGTGCTGGCGGCGAAACTGCCGATATTGTTGACGTGGCCCAAGTCACGATAGATCTGTCCGGCCCCCTGGAAGCCGGCGATCTGGCCAGCTGCGGCGCGTTTGTGAAAGCTATTGAAGGCAGCGCCGGTGGGAATGATTCCCGACACCTGCACGTTTTCCGCCGCCAGCCTCTCGCGCACATGCGCAACGAAGGCCGCCGTCGTCGGAAACAGCGAATCCGGCGTGATATCAGCGCTTTCCCACATCGCCGCATAGTCCATCGACACCAGATCGGGGGCCAGATTGGTTGGCCAGCTGAAATAGACGAAAATACGGGCATCCCGGCTTTTCGACTGGCGTATCCTTGCCACCATGTCGATCACGGCCTGCGCTTCGTCGCGCCCGGAAACTTCGCCGGGAAAGGTCTGGATGGTGACAATGTCATAGGCCACTTCGGCCAGCGCCACTTCAAAATTGCCGTGTTGCGAAGCGACGCAGGTCTGGTCCGGCTCGATCAGGATGCGGGCGAGAGAGCTGCCGCAATGGATATGCCAGTCGTTCTCGATCGAAATGCCCAGCGTTCCCGCGAGCGTCAGGAAATCGCCGTAGGGGCGGAAATCCCAGGTGTGGCTGTTGCCGATGCTGTAAAGCCGGACATTGCGGACGGTAACCGGCAGCGTGGCAATCTGTGCCCCGTTGTTGCTCACCACGACATTGGCGGTTCCGGCGGCAACTGCGGTGAGATTGCGCTGCGCATCTATGGTGAACACCGCCGGATCGGACGAGGCTATGGTGAGCCGCGACATATCGGCATTGGCGGGCGCGACGGTGACATTGAGCGCGGTGGCATTCAGATCGTCGAGCAATTCGATCGCGCTGGTCCCGAAACTGACGGACTGCACCGCTACCGGGGCGACAACCACGGGTGGCGGCGCGCTGTCCTCGCCCCCGCACGCGGCCAGAAACAGCAGCAGCGCCGGCAGGATACCCGATTTTCCCTGTGGCCGCCCCTGTGATTTTCCCTGTGATTGCCCCTGTGATTGCCCCTGTGATTGCACAGTGTGCCCCCGGTCATGAAAAAACATCGGAAAAATATTTGCTTGCACGTCATAACAGGCAATCAGATGCTGCAAAAGCGGGTCTTAGCACCTATCCGGCGCTTTTCGCTCGATAATCGATCTTTCCAAGGATCAGGGCTGTGGCAGGCGCTACGGCCGCTTTGCCGTGCGCGCCGCAGGCAAAGCAAAGGAGGCGCAAACCGGCCTGGTTCGCGCCCCCCTTCGCCTGCCCCCCAGCCGCCCCCGCTTCCCGCAGGGACGGGCGCGGATATCAATCGGCGTTCAGCCTCTCGCGCATTTCCTTGCCCGGCTTGAAATAGGG
>JBGSLI010000124.1:0-2081 GCA_041740775.1 Alteraurantiacibacter sp.
GACCAGCCGCGCGCTATGCCCCAGCGCATCGGCGAACACCCACAGATCGAGCCGATCGGACGGCGCGGCATCGGTGCGCAGCAGCAGTTCGGCGGGATGGTCGTGATGCACGGTGACGAGCCTGGCATCGGCATAATAGCGCGCCAGTTCATCGCGCAGCCTGTCAGGATCGGCCGCGCTGCGCATCGCCGCGACCGGCAGCGGCACCTCCACTATCATCCCGCGAAAGGCGGGCACCACCGCGGGCGCGAATACCGGCGGATGTTCCAGTCCGGCCTTCTTCTGCATTTCGGCCAGATGCTTGTGATCGAGCGACAGGCCGTAGGCGCGATAGGCGATGTCGGTTTCATCCGCATAGCGTTCCACCAGCGGTCTGCCGCCGCCCGAAAAGCCGGACACCGCGTTGACGGTATAGGGCCAGTCGCGCGGCAGCAGGCGCGCGCGCACCAGCGGGGCCATCAGCGCCAGAAAGCCGGTGGGATAGCAGCCGGGATTGGAAACCCGGCTGGCACCGGCCACCACGCCCGGCCCGACCAGTTCGGGAAAGCCGTAGATCCAGCCCGGTGCATTCCTGTGCGCGGTGGATGCGTCGATCACTCTGGTGCCGCTGTCCTCGTCGATCAGTGCCACCGCCTCGCGCGCGGCATCGTCGGGCAGGCACAGGATGGCAAAATCGGCAAAGTTCAATGCGGTGCGGCGGCAGTCGGCATCCTTGCGTTCGGCATCGCTCAGGCGGACGAGATCGAATTCCTCGCGCCCTTCCAGCCGCTCGGCTATTTCCAGTCCGGTGGTGCCCGCCGCGCCATCGATGAAAACCGAATGCGCCATTATTCCACTGCCTCCAGCCGTTCAGTCCGGACATAGCCGACCGGCCCTTCCGCCGAAAGGCAGCCCCAGGCCCATTGCCCGGTCACATCGAGCACTTCGAAACTGTCGCCCTCCAGCAGTACGCACAATTCCTCTGCGCTCTCGTTCGGCTCGGCCAGCAGCGCCGCGCCGCCGGGCATCACGCTGCGCGGCTGGGGCACGGCATAATGGGGCACGAAATACATGCCCGCCAGCGCGATATGCGCCAGATCGCCGCGCAATGGCACGCGCCTGGGATCCGGCCGCGAAACCGCACCGCCAAGGACATAGGGGCCCTGCGGATGGCTTTCGCCGATCGGATTTTCAGACTGGCCCAAACGCCTGCCCCCTTGGATGGAATGGCTCTATACGTCCGGCGCGCTTAGACGCCGCAATGCAAGCGCACAAGTTCACGCCTCAGCCAAACCGGCCGCGCAGCATGTGGAAGGTGGCGCGAAGCCCCAGCGCTGCGCCGCCTTTGGGCCGCCCCGGACGGGCCGCCGGTCGCCAGGCGAAAGTGTCGAAATGCGCCCAGTCTATGCCTTCGCCGACGAATTTGTCGAGGAATGAGGCGGCCACGCTGGCACCGGCAAAGCCGTTGGTGTGCGAATTGTTGACATCGGCGATGTCGGATTTCAGCCATTCGGCATAGAGATCATGGATCGGCAGCCGCCACGGCGCATCATCATGCGCGCGGCCCGCTTCGATCAATTGATCGGCGGTTTGATCGCGGCGGGTGAACAGCGCGGGCAGATCCGGCCCCACCGCTACCCGCGCGGCACCCGTCAGCGTGGCGAAATCGACGATCAGTTCGGGCTCCCCCTCGCTCGCCAGCGTCAGCGCATCGCCGAGGATCAGCCGCCCTTCGGCATCGGTATTGCCGATTTCCACGCTCAGCCCCTTGCGGCTCGTCAGCACGTCTCCGGGGCGGAAGGCATTGGCCGAAATGGCGTTCTCCACCGCGGGAACGATGCAATCGAGGCGGATTTTCAACCGCGCTTTCATGATCAGTTCGGCCAGCGCCAGCGCGTGCGCCGCGCCGCCCATGTCCTTTTTCATCAGCGCCATGCCGGTGGCCGATTTGATATCCAGCCCGCCCGAATCGAAACACACGCCCTTGCCGACGATGGCGACGCGCGGGTGTTTTTCATCCCCCCAGCCGATGCGGATCAGGCGCGGCGCGTGCTTGCGATCGGCCGCGCGGCCCACCGCGTGAACCATCGGGAAGCCCGTGG
>JBGSLI010000125.1:0-1657 GCA_041740775.1 Alteraurantiacibacter sp.
CCATCGGCGGCACCGGCACCACCGGCGATCCCTCGGCCGAAGTGAAGGGCTTTGTCGACGGCTATCTGCGCCGTGGCCGCGAGGCCGAGATCAAATCGATCTCCGGCGCGGTTTCCACCGATGGCGGCTTTGCTGCCCCGCGCGAAATAGACGCATTGATCGCCAGCGAACTGAAGGAAATCTCGCCGATCCGCGCGCTGGCGCAGGTGGTGCAGGTGGGCAGCGCGGGCTATCGCAAGCTCGTCACCACCGGCGGCACGGCATCGGGCTGGGTTGGCGAGACCGCCGGTCGCCCGGAAACCGCCACCCCAGAATTTGCCGAAGTGGCCCCGCCGTCGGGCGAACTTTACGCCAATCCGGCGGCAAGCCAGGCGATGCTCGATGATGCCGCTTTCGATCTGGAAGGCTGGCTGGCAAGCGAGATCGCGATGGAATTCGCCCGTGCCGAAGGGGCGGCCTTTGTCGGCGGCAGCGGGGTCGATCAGCCGCGCGGCTTCCTCTCCTCGCCCACCTCGCTTGCAGGTGATGCAGTGCGCCCCTTCGGTTCGCTGCAATATATCGGTTCGGGTGACGTGGCAGGCTTCGATGCCGCACCCGAAGGCCGCCTGATCGATCTGGTTCACACGATGAAGGCCGGCCATCGGCAGGGTGCGAGCTGGGTGATGAATTCCTCCACGCTTTCCGAAGTGCGCAAGCTGAAGACTGCGGACGGGGCCTTCCTGTGGCAGCCGGGCATGGTCGAAGGCCAGCCCGATCGGCTGCTCGGCTATCCGGTGGTGGAAGCAGAGGACATGCCCGATATCAGCGGCGGCGCCTTCCCCATCGCCTTCGGCAATTTCCGCGCGGGCTATATCATCGCCGAACGCAGCGCCACGCAGATCCTGCGCGATCCCTTCACCAACAAGCCCTTCGTGCATTTCTACGCCACCAGGCGCGTTGGCGGGCAGGTGCTCGACAGCAGCGCGATCAAGCTGCTCAAGATCGAGGCGTAATTGCGCTTCCCCTCTCCCTTCGCGGGGAGAGGGGTTTGGGGTGGGGGCCGCCGCGCGTTCCCCCTTCCGCACAGGTCGGCGGCCTCCACTCCATCACCATTCCCGATCGGGAAAGACCCACGAATTCACGCGACAGGATCAGCGCATGAAACGCACAATCATCAGTCCTGCGACACTTGCGCCGGAAGCTCTCGACGAACTTAAGGCCTGGCTCGCGATCACCACCATGCGCGACGATGTGGCGCTGGGCGCGCTGCTGCGCGCTGCGCTCGATACCTGCGAGGCATTCACCCGGCAGATGCCGCTGGAGGCGGTCTGCGAGGAGATCTTGCCCGCCACGCGCGGCTGGCATACGCTGGTTACCGCGCCGGTGCGGGCAATCACTTCCCTGCAAGGGCTGGCGCTGGACGGAACGCTGACCGCGATCGACCCGGCGCAATATCTGTTCGACATCACTGCCGACGGATGCGGGCGGATCAATATCATCGGTGCCATCGCTGAAAGCCGCGCGGTGGCGCGCTTTACCGCCGGTCTTGCGCCCGATTGGGCTGGCCTGGAGCAGGGCCTTTCCCACGGCATCATCCGCCTGGCCGCACATCATTATCGCGAGCGCAACGAAGGCGGGGCCGAACGCACGCCGCCCGCCGCCATCGCGGCATTGTGGC
>JBGSLI010000126.1:0-4999 GCA_041740775.1 Alteraurantiacibacter sp.
TGCGGCGCTGGCGACCAGCACCTGATCGGCAGAGGTGATGCCGCTGCCGTCCTGCGGAAACAGGCGGAAGCCTTGTGCCTGCATGGCGGCAAACTTTTCCGGCGTGCGGCCCTGATCGAAACTGCGATCCGACCCGGCCACCTTGCCGCCAAGCCCCTTCACGATCTGCGCGAGCGGCAGCATCCCCGATCCGCCGATGCCGCAGAAGAAATAGGGTTTTTCGAGATTCGCTTCGGTCATTTCTGTGCCGTAGCGTTGGGAATGGTGTTCGTCACCACCGAGGCGAAGTTTTGATCACGCGGAGACGCGAAGACGCGGAGGGTCTGTATTCGCGCCGCAGGCGCTTGTTCCATTATGCGCTCACAGAGACACAGAGGCACAGAGGAAGTCGTGCACACCTCCTCTGTGCCTCTGTGTCTCTGTGAGCGCAACTTTTACAGCGCCTTCGGCGCGGCCATTCCTCCCCGCGTCTCCGCGCCTCCGCGTGAACCCAATAATCGCCTGCGCAAAAGCGCAAATCCCGCCTTCGCGCCACCCCCGTTCATGGCTAAGGCAAGCGAATGACCCGCATTGCCCTCGTCTGCCCCGGAAAGCCCATCCGCCGCGATCGCGCCGATGCGGTGCTGGCGCTGGCGGCAGCGGAGTTTCCGCAGGTCACGCTGGCCTTCCACCCGCAATGCTTTGCAGAAACAGGCCATTTCGCCGGTGATGATGCCACGCGGCTGGCGGCGTTTCTCGAAGCCGCGAACGATCCACAGGTCGATGCCGTGTGGTTTGCGATGGGCGGATATGGCGCGTGCCGGATCGCCGATGATGCCATCGCCGGACTCGAATCGAACGCGCGGGGCAAGACCTACCTCGGATATTCGGATGCGGGAATGCTGCTCGGCGCGCTCTATCGGCACGGCATCGGCAGGCCCGTCCACGGCCCGCTGGCGGGCGATATCCGCCGCGAGGGCGGAGAGGAGGCGGTGCGGCGCGCGCTGCTTTATCTGTCGGGCCAGAAGGTGGCGCTGGAAGCGGGGCTGGACGGGCGGCCCACGGCGGCCTTTAATCTGATGACGCTGGCGATGCTGGCGGGAACCGATCTGATGCCCGATCTGGCCGGTCATGTGGTGCTGGTGGAGGAGGTGGCCGAGCATCTCTACGCGGTGGACAGGCTGTTTTTCCATGTCACGCAGCACATGAAGGGCGTGGCGGGAATCAGGCTGGGGCGGGTGTCCGAAGTGCCCGAAAATGATCGCCCCTTCGGCTTTACCGCAGAAGAAATCGCCCGCTACTGGTGCGCCAGATCGGGCATTGCCTATCTGGGCCGCGCCGATATCGGCCATGATGCGGCCAATGCCATCGTGCCCTTCGGGCTGACAATTCAAGAGGACAACAGATGATCGCATTCGTTTTTCCGGGGCAGGGCAGCCAGAAGGTCGGCATGGGAGCGGAACTGGCCGAAGCCAGCGCTGTCGCGCGCGAGGTTTTCGGCGAAGTGGACGAGGCGCTGAAGCAGAAGTTGTTTGCGCTGATGCGCGAGGGGCCGGAAAGCGATCTGACGATGACCGCCAATGCCCAGCCCGCGATCATGGCCAATGCGCTGGCGGTGGCGCGGGTGCTGGAGGCGGGCGGAATTGCGCTGGCGGAAAAGGGCGCGGCGGTGGCGGGGCATTCGCTGGGCGAATATTCCGCGCTCGCCGCCGTTGGCGCACTCAACCTTTCCGATACCGCCAGACTGCTGCGCATTCGCGGCATTTCGATGCAGGATGCGGTGCCGATCGGTGTTGGCGGGATGTGCGCCTTGCTGGGGGCCGATCTCAAAAAGGCGCAGGCGCTGGCCGATGCTGCCGCGCAAGGTGACGTTTGCGAGGTCGCCAACGACAATGATCCGGGGCAGGTGGTGCTTTCGGGCCATCTTTCCGCCATCGACCGGGCGGTGGAACTGGCGAAGGATCACGCCATCAAGCGCGCGATCAAGCTGCCGGTATCCGCCCCCTTCCATTGCTCGCTGATGCAGCCCGCCGCGCTGCGGATGGCAGAAGCGCTGGAGGCGGTGCCGCCCGGTGCCTTCCGCCTGCCGGTCTATGCCAATGTCACCGCCGCCGCCGTTACCGATCCCGCCGAACAGCAGCGCCTGCTGGTCGAACAGATCACCGGCCGGGTGCGCTGGCGCGAGAGCGTGCTGGCGATGGAGGCGGCGGGGATCAGCCATTTCGTCGAACTGGGCGGCAAGGTGCTCGGCCCGATGATCCGCAAGATCGCGCCCGATGCCACGGTAACGAGCGTGGTGGGGATGGACGATATCGACACGCTCGCAGGGCTGATCTGAGCGCTGCTCCACATACATATTGCGTTCAGGCGCGCCCCGTGATGTAACACTGTTACATTAAAGGGGAATCGCATGAAGCTGCCGCTCGGTTTGTCGATCACCATCCCGGCCACCATCGCCGCTACGTGCCTCGTGCTGGTCGGCTGCCAGTCGCTCGGCGCGCAGAACGCGGCGGGCGAAGCGGAAGGCGAGGGGCTTTACGCCTTTGAAAGCGAGGAGGCGCTGGAGGCCTTCGCCGCGCGAATGCAGTCGCTGGCGGAGCGGGAATATGATTACACCTATGCCGAAGAGGCGATGGGCGAAGTCGTGGTGACGGCGCAGGCCGTTCCCGCCCCGCCTGCACCACCTCCGCAACTAGCCTTACCAAGCATCGCTTCCCCCGGCGTTGCCTACGCTCCGGAGGCCGCAGCCGATGCCTCGGCACCTTCTGGCGAACAGATCACCAACACGCAGGAAGTAGGCGTGGACGAGGGCGCGATCGTCAAGGATGCAGGCGACTATCTCGTGATCCTGCGGCGCGGGCGGATTTTCACCGTGCGCCACGGTGGCAATGCGCTGGAACCGGTGGCGGCGATCAACGCCTTTCCGCCGGGTGCGCGCAATGCCTCTGCCACCTGGTATGACGAGATGCTGGTGCGCGGCGATCAGGTGATCGTTGTCGGCTATTCCTACGGCGATTTCGGCACCGAGATCAACCGCTTCCGGCTGGGCCGCGATGGCAGCCTGACCTATCGCGACACGCATTATCTGCGATCGGGCGATTATTATTCGTCCAGCAATTACGCCAGCCGTATGATCGGCGACGAACTGATCTTCTACGCCCCCGTCTCGCTGCAATGGGACAACTGGCGCGCCACCATGCCCGCACTGCGGCGCGGTGGACCCGGCGGCGAAGTGGTCGATCTGGTCGATCCGGAGGACATCTACCTCACCGAGCCTGCGCGGCGCGGCAAATTCTACATGCCGATGGCGCATGCGGTGACGCGCTGCGACCTGTCCGCCGAACAACTCGAATGCGATGCCACCGCCGTTCTCGGCAGCTGGAGCCGGGTGTTCTACGTTTCCCCGCGCGCGGTATATCTGTGGACAGAGGCGATCAGCTATCAAGGCGGCGAGGCCGACGGCCAGCTTTATCGCCTGCCGCTGGATGGATCGCGACCCGGATCGGTGCCGGTATCGGGCGGGCCGGTCGATCAGTTCTCCTTCACCGAGGATGCCGGTGACAATGTGTTGCGCGTGGCGCTGCGCGGCGAGGGGCAGGGCGATGCGATGTGGGGCAGCGAGTTTTCCGGCGGTGATCTGGGCCTGCTCACCGTGCCGCTGGGGGCCTTCACCGATGGTTCGCAGCGGATGCCGCAGGCGGCCTTGCGCGAATTGCCGCCGGTGGCGGGCTATCAGTTCCACAACCGCTTCGTCGGCGATTACCTGCTCTATGCCGCGAGCAATTACGGCAATGCCAGCGATGCGCGCTTTTTCTACGCCGCACCGGTGGATGGCCGCGCGGCGCAGCGGGTGGAACTGGAACACGGCGTGACCCGGTTCGACGTGATGGGATCGGATGCCATCGCCATCGGGCCGGGCAGCGGCAATTCACTGGGCTTCTCGGCAGTGTCGCTAGGCCGGCAAGCGCAGGTGGAGGATGTCTATCTGCTGCCCGCCGCGAGCGAGGGCGAGGTGCGCAGCCAGGCGTTCTTCTATCGCGCCGATCCGGGATCGCCCGATGGGGTATCGGGCACTCTCGGCCTGCCTGTTAGCCGGACACGGACGGGCAGCGGCGGCGAATTCCTCGGCAATGCCTCGGCGATCTTCTTCCTGCGCCGCGACAACCGTTCCTTCAACCCGGCGGGCGATCTGGTGAGCCGCGCCAAGGCCGGGGTGAACGACAATTGCGTCGCCTCCTGCGTCGACTGGTATGGCAACGCCCGCCCGATCTTCCTGCGCGAGAGGATCTTTGCGCTGCTGGGATACGAGCTGGTGGAAGGCCGGATCGAGAACGGCGCGATCCGCGAAGTGCTCCGCACCAACTTTACCCCAGCAGGTTCGATGCGGTAATAACCACACGGTTGACCGCAGGCGCAACGACGCGCAACAGCGGCAATCGAAGGAGAAAGTTGATTCACGCGGAGACGCGGAGACGCGGAGAGAGGCTGATCGCTACCGATGAGCTTACTGCTCAGGTGATCGATTCCTGCATTGCCATTCACAGGGAGTTGGGGCCGGGGCTGCTGGAGAGCGTTTATGAGCTCGTGCTGGCAGGCGAACTGGCAAATCGAGGGTTGAAGGTCGCCCGGCAGGTGCCAGTCGATGTGCATTTTCGCGGAGTGGTTCATCAGGCCGCGTTCCGCATAGATTTGCTGGTCGATGATCGGCTGATCCTGGAAATCAAGTCCGTGGAACAGATTTCAAAGGCCCATTGCAAGCAATTGCTGACCTATTTGCGCCTGACCAGACAGCCCGTAGGGCTGCTCCTCAATTTTGCAGGGGCCGTCATGCGTGACGGCGTCAAACGCATCGTGAACGATTACCGGCAGCCGAATTCGCCCTCCGCGTCTCCGCGTCTCCGCGTGACTCAAGTCAACGGAGATTGAATGATGTTCTCACTCACCGGAATGAATGCTCTCGTCACCGGCGCCAGCGGCGGGATCGGCTCGGCGATTGCCCGCGCGCTCGCGGCGCAGGGGG
>JBGSLI010000127.1:0-3028 GCA_041740775.1 Alteraurantiacibacter sp.
GGCGGCGGCGGCGGCGCATAGCAGAAAGGGGGCGGCAAGAAGGCAGCTTATCCTCATGCGCGGCTCGCTAGCGCGTCAGCCGCGCAATCGCCAGCCTGTCTTGAAAATCCAGGCGATGATGGCGATGCAGACGAACAGGAACGCCAGCGTCGCCCCCAGCGAAACCATGATCGGAAAATCCGACTGGCCCAGAAAAGTCCAGCGCAGCCCGTTCACCAGATAAACCACCGGATTTGCCAGCGCCACGGTCTTCCACGGTTCGGGCAGCAGATCGATCGAATAGAAGGTGCCGCCCAGAAAGGTCAGCGGCATCAGGATCAGCAGCGGGATGATCTGCAGTTTCTCGAACCCGTCCGCCCACAGCCCGATGATGAAGCCCAATAGCGAAAAGGTGGAGGCCACCAGCAGAATGTAGAAGAACGCCAGCACCGGATGGGCGATCTGGTAATCGATGATCAGCGCCGCCGTGCCCAGAATCACCGCGGCCAGGATCAGCGATTTGACCGCCGCCGCGCCAACAAAGCCGATCAGCGTTTCCACCACCCCCACAGGCGCCGACAGCAATTCATAGATCGCGCCGGTGAATTTGGGCATGTAGATGCCGAAACTGGCGTTGGATGTGCTTTCGGTAAGCAGCGTCAGCATCAGCAGGCCGGGCACGATGAAGGCCCCGTAATCGACATCGCCGCCCAGTTCCATCCGGCTGCCAATGGCCGCGCCGAACACCACCAGATACAGCGAGGTGGTGATGACGGGCGACAGGATCGAGCCGAAGATGGTGCGGAACATCCGCATCAGCTCGTGCTTGAAAATGGCGTAAGCGCCGCGCAGGTTGAGGCCGAACATCATGCCGCCAGCCCCTCGCGCTTGTCTTCCACCAGATCGACGAAAATATCCTCCAGCGTGCTTTCGCGGGTGTCGATGGCGGTGAAACCGATCCCCTCGCGCGCCAGCAATTGCGCCACCTCGGCCACCTCGCGCTTGCCCCTGCCCGTGCCGTCTCCGCCGCGATAGACGAGGCTCGATCCGCCATCCTCTAGGTGCAGCGGGAAGCTGGCGAATGGCGCGGGAATCGCGTCCATTGGCGTAGTGAGGGTGAAAGAGGCTTCGGTCCGGCCCAGCTTGGCCATGATCGCGCTCTTGTCGTCCACCAGCAGGATTTCGCCCTTGTTGATCACGCCCACGCGGTCGGCCATTTCCTCGGCTTCTTCGATGTAATGGGTGGTGAGGATGATGGTGACACCCCTGGCGCGCAAAGCATCGATCTGCCGCCACATGTCGCGCCGCAGTTCCACGTCCACACCCGCCGTGGGTTCGTCCAGAAACAGCAGTTCGGGATCGTGCGCCAGCGCCTTGGCGATCATCACCCGGCGCTTCATCCCGCCCGACAGTTCGCGGATGGTGGCATCGCGCTTGTCCCACAGGCTGAGGTTTTTTAGCACTTCCTCGATTCGCGCCTCGTCGGGCGGGCAGCCGAACATGCCGCGCGAATAGCGGACCTGGCGGATCACCTTGTCGAAAATGTCGAAGCTCAATTCCTGCGGCACCAGCCCGATCCGGCGGCGCGCATCCTTCCAGCTGCGGGTGATGTCCTGCCCGAACACTTCGATCGAGCCGCCGGTGGGCCGCACCAGCCCGCACACCGCGCCGATCAGCGTGGTTTTGCCCGCGCCATTGGGGCCGAGCAGCGCGAATATCTCGCCGCGCCGGATCGTCAGATCGACCCCGCCCAGCGCCTTCACCCCGCCCTTGTAGGTCTTTTCAAGGCCGCGGATTTTCAGAATGCTGTCCATGGCGCGCCTGATGGCGGACATTCGCCCGCGCTCCAAGTGCAAATCCGCCAGCGCCCTTGCCAGCGCCCTTGCCAGCGGCGGATTCCCGCTTACTAAGAAGGGCAAGGGCCGCATGAAACGCGCAATGTTGCACCAGTTCTCGCGTGGGGGAATGCGATGCCGAGTCCGACGATCCATGAATTCGCCGCGATGGCCGATGCCAGCTATGTGGTGAACCGCGAACCGCTGGTTCCCAATTACACCCGCATCCATTTTCAGGTTTCGCCCACCGGCTTCAAGGGATCGCGGTTCCAGCTGGCAGAGGGCCGCGCCACCTATCGCGTGGTGGCCTTTGCCGGGACCGATTTCGGCGGCGAAAACGGCACCGACACCAATGATCTGCTGGCGGACGTCGGCTTTTCGGGAGCCGATCCGGGACCGCTGCAGTACATCGCCAGCCCGGTCCTTTCGGTTATTCTGGCGCGCGGGCGGCAGCAATTGATGGCGCAGATCACCGATGCGCTGGCGATGACGGCGCAGGCGGTGATGTCCGCCGAAGGGCCGAGCAATGTCTATGTGGTGGGCCATTCGCTGGGCGGCGGGCTGGCGCAGATCGTCGCCGCAAAGCTGGGCATTCGCGGCATCGCCTTCAACGCACCCACCGTTTCGCAACTGGGATATGACATTAGCCCGAAGGAGAACTTCCTTTCGATCAACCAGTTCAACGATCCGGTGTCTGCGGCAACCAGGGCCATCGGCAACCATCTGGGCGTGCTGCGCGAGGTCAATAACGGCACCGATGGCTTTGGGGCGCATTCGATGAAGGCGCTGGTGGATTACTTCGGCAGCAGCGGCGGGCGCATCCACGGCGAAAAGCGGCCCTGGTGAGGAACGGTCAGGGGATCAGCAGGCTGGCATCGCCATAGCTGTAGAAGCGATATCGGCTGGCGATGGCATGGGCATAGGCCGCCATCATCCGGTCGCGCCCCATCAGCGCGCTCACCAGCATCATCAGCGTGGATCGGGGCAGGTGGAAATTGGTCATCAGCCCGTCCACCGCGCGAAAATCATATCCCGGCGTGATGAATATCGCGGTATCGCCTGCAAAGGGCCGGATCATGCCATCCGTATCCGCCGCGCTTTCCAGCAGCCGCAGGCTGGTGGTGCCCACCGCGATCACCCGCCCGCCGCGCGCTCGCGCCGCGTTGAGCCTTTGGGCGGTGTCGGCTTCGATCCGCCCCCATTCGGCGTGCATC
>JBGSLI010000128.1:0-4414 GCA_041740775.1 Alteraurantiacibacter sp.
CATGGCTGCGCGATTCGCGGCCAATCTCGACGATCCCGACGACCTCGCCGCTGCCGCCAATGCTCTGACTGCCGACCATCCGGCCAAACTGACCAGCCTTGCCCCGCTCATCGCCGAGCTTGAGTCAATCGCAGTTGGGCATGACCGCGCGACCGACATCCTCACCCTCGCCGCCGCGATGCGCGCCGACGGGCTGGGCATGGGCTGGATTCATTTCCGCGTGAACGCGGCCCAGCTCCACAATGCGATCCGCAGGCGGATCGATCCCGAAGGCAATCTCGATCTCTCCAGCAAGGGCGCGGTGGTGCATTTGCGCCGGGCGATTGCCGAGGTTGAGCCGCGGCGCAGCAATTTTGGCGCGCTGGCGATCGAGGCGAGCACCGCGATCCGGCAGTTCCTGGCGATGGCGCAGATCCTGGCGCATGTGGATGCCGATGCGCCGATCCGGATGCTGGTGGCCGAGTGCGAGGAACCCGCCACCGTGCTTTCAGCGCTCTATTTCGCGCGCCTGTTCGGCATCGCCGACAAGGTGGATGTCTCGCCGCTGTTCGAAACCGAAAGCGCGCTCGAACACGGCGGCCGCTTTCTGGACGAATTGCTGGCCGAGGATGTCTATCGCGATTACGCGCGGGCGCGCGGTCGGGTGGCGATCCAGACGGGCTTTTCCGACGCCGGGCGCTTTGTCGGCCAGGTGCCCGCCAGCCTGGCGATCGAACGCCTGCAGGGCCGCCTTGCGCAGGCGATGGAAAGCAATGGCCTCACCGATGTCGCCGCGCTGATCTTCAACACCCACGGCGAAAGCATGGGGCGCGGCGCGCATCCCACCAAAATGGCCGACCGGCTCGACTGGGCACTGTCGCCCTGGGCCAAGCGCCGCTTTGTGCGCGCGGGAATCGTGCTGGAACCCGAAGTCAGCTTTCAGGGCGGCGACGGTTACCTGTGGTTCGCCACGCCCGAACTCGCGCGCGCCACGCTGACGCGGATCGCCTGCCTGCGCCCGTGCGAAACCGATGCCGATGCGCCGGTGGATCCGTTCTATCGCCGCACCGATCTGAGCCTCGATTTCTACCGCGCGATCAAGGATCACCAGCGCCAGCATCTGGAAAGCCGCACCTACAGCCGCGCGATCACCGCCTTTGGCCTGGGCCTGCTCAACGCCACCGGCAGCCGCGTTTCGCGCCGCCAGAGCGACCTTTCAGCCGACCGCGAGATGAGCCTGCGGCAGATCCGCGCGATCCCGCACAATGCCATCCTGCACCAGCTGGGCTATCCGGTGAATGTGATTGCCGGCATCGGCCATGCGGCAGAGGGCAATTACGAGGAACTGGGCGCATTGCTGGCCGAAAGCCCGCGCGGGCGCGAGCTGGTGCGGCTGGTGCGCGCGGCCAATGCGCTGGCCAGCGTCAAGACGGTGGCGGCCTTTGGCGAATTGTTCAATTCCGCCTATTGGGCCAGCCGCCCCCATCGCGGCACCGAAGGCAATCTGACCGCCGCCTGCGAAAGCCTGTCCGAATATCTGGTGAAGGATGATCGGGTGGGCGTGTTCCGCCGCCTTGCCAGCAGCCTGCGCGTGGATGCAATGAAGCTGCACCGCCTGCTCGATCAGATCCCCGACGAGGCGCCTACCGAGGGGCGCGAGGACAAGCGCCGGATGATCGGCGTGTTGCAGGCCTTGCGGCTGGCGCTGTTGCAGTCGATGTTCATCCGCGCGGTCAGCGTGCCGGCGTTCAGCCGTGCCAATGATGTCAGCCGCGATGATGTGCTGGAAATGATCTTTACCCTGCGCGTGGAAGAAGCGGTGGCGCAATTGCGCCACGCCTATCCGGTCAGCTTCCCGCAGATTTCGCGCTTCGACCTGGCCGAACCGACCGACTGGCCAGACGGGACCGACGAGGGATATGAGGCGATCCACCGCGATTTCATCGATCCGATCGAACGCGCCCACGCGCTCTCGCTCAGGATCGGCACCGCCATCGCCAATATCTTCGGCGCGCATGGCTGACAGGCGTTAACATGCTGGCACCTCCCGTCTCGCATCGGGACGGCGCGCGGCAGGTGCTGGAAATCGCTGGCGATTTGGGCTAAGGCCAAGCCCATGAACAAGGGCATGAGATGGATCGGCGCACTGGCGTTGCTGGCGGCGCTGCTGGCGGCGAGCATGGTGCTGCTGGGCAATCCGCTGGAGGCGCAGGATACGCGGCCCGACGCTGGCCCGAATGCGGATGATGTGCGGCTGTCGGCGGAAGACGTGCTGGCAGGCGAGGACGCTGCCATCGCCACCGCCAACAGCACGCCTGCTGCGGCCGACGGGCACTATTACGCCAATGATCCGGCGTCGGCTGAAGAAATGGCGCGTTATTCCGCCAGTCCGGTGGCGCGGGCGGCACCCGCTTTTGATGCCGAGAACCCCTTCGTCATCCGCCGCGTGCTGCCGATCGACGGGCCTATCCGTTACGGCGAATGGCACTGGGACGATGAAGGCGTGCCCGATGGGCCGCTGGTCATCACGGTGGATTTGCAGGCGCGCGTGATCAGCGTGTTCCGCAACGGTTATGAAATCGGTGCCGCCGCCGCCTTGCTGGGCACGTCAAGCCACCCCACGCCCACCGGCACCTTCCCGATCCTGGCCAAGGAACGGCACAATGTTTCGGAAAAATACAACAATGCGCCGATGCCGTGGACGATGCGGCTGACGTGGGACGGCATCGCCATCCACGGCGGATCGACGGTGGAACTGGGCTATGCCAGCCACGGCTGCGTGAGCGTGCCCGACGCATTCGTGTCGCGCCTGTATGACATTGCCGATGTGGGCGACGTGGTGATCATCACCGACGGAGTGATGACGGGCGTGGGCGGCTCGCTGGAACATGGCGGGGGGTAGAAGAGGGGCTTCCTTCGTCATTGCGAGCCACAGGCGAAGCAATCCAGTCCTGCCGTCGTGATAATGCGCAAGGCTGTGGGCTGGATTGCCGCGTCGCCTGCGGCTCCTCGCAATGACGCGGAATGGGCTTATCCCGCCCGCCGGGGCGGTTCGCGGCGGAACACCCAATCATTGCCTTCGACGGTAACCAGCACCCCGGCAAGATTGCCGCTCTCCCCGCGTTCCAGCCGTTCAAGCAGGCGCGCCTGTTCACCCCCCTCGGGCCAGCCCCCGAAGTGTCGCAGGGCGAAGCCGATGATCCGCAGCCGCACCGCTTTCGGGCCGATCACGGAAAAGCGCAGCGTCTCGCCAGCGTGCCTGACATGCTGGTCCCATACGACTTCGCTCGCCCAC
This sequence comes from Alteraurantiacibacter sp., assembly GCA_041740775.1. GTDB lineage: Bacteria > Pseudomonadota > Alphaproteobacteria > Sphingomonadales > Sphingomonadaceae > Alteraurantiacibacter. Next base: position 3,275 of record JBGSLI010000128.1, read on the forward strand.
CAGACCGCATCGTCGGCCTCACGCAGGTGCTGAGCCGAACGGCGGACCATTTTCGCGTCCAGCCAACCCGCCTCGCGCAGGGCCTGCCGCACGCGGACGCGTTCAAAGTCGGTGTTATCATTGGAAGGGTCGCGGCACCAATCGATGCCGGATTGCTCGACCAGCGCGAGCAGTTCCGCATGGGTGAAATCGAGCAGCGGGCGCAGGACCAGAACTTCGTCGTGCTCGGCCATGGCAATTGCCTCGGCAATTCCGGCAAGACCCGTCACCCCGGCCCCGCGGTTGAGCCGCATAACGATCGTTTCGGCCTGATCGTCGGCATGGTGCGCGGTGGCAATCGCGGCAAGACTCCTGCACCGCGACCAATCCGCCAGTGCCGCATATCGCGCCTCCCGCGCTTTCGCCTGCACATTGCCCGCGCCCACCTGAACGGCAAGCACTTCGCACGGCACACCCCGCTCCGCACAAGCCGCCGCTACCAGCGCGCATTCGTCCTTGGCCTCGGGACGCAATCCGTGATCAACTGTCGCCACCTCGAAACCACCGGGAATCGCCGCCTGCGCCAGCAGCAGCATCGCCATCGAATCCGGCCCGCCGCTAACCGCGAGACCGATCCTGCCGCCGCCGGGATTCAGCCGGTCGAGCGCCTGTGCAAAGCGCGCCAGCAGCGCCGGATCAATCGCAGTCGACCCGGCCATTCAGCCCCGTATACTGGCCCTGCAAGCGGCCCGTTGCCAGCGCCGGATAACCATCGCCGAATTCGGCCAGCGCGATGCAGGCGCGGCGGGTGTCGCCCAGCGCGATCATGCTTTCGGCCAGGTAGAGCAGGCTGTCAGCGGCGCGTTCGCCCTGCCCGTCGGACTGGTAATTCTCGAAGAAATGGGTCGCCGCCGCGCGCGGATCGCCTGCATCGAGGAAAGCCCGGCCGAGCAGATTGCGCCCGCGCGAATTGAGCCGGTGGCCGCGGTATTGTTCCAGATACAGCGCCAGTTGCTGCTGCGCTTCGGGATAGAAACCCGCCTCCCACAGGCGGAAGCCATAGGTATATTCGTCCTCGCCGCGATCCGCAGTGGCAGGCTTGGCGATCGCCTGCACCGCCGCCACACGCGCGGGTGTCGGCCCGGATTGCGCCGGTGGCGG
>JBGSLI010000129.1:0-6846 GCA_041740775.1 Alteraurantiacibacter sp.
CCGCGATGTCCGATGCGGTGCGCCGCCACGGGCAAGGTCCGGCCAGCGCGGGGGACATCGCCGTGCGCCTGCGCAGTGATCCGGATGAGCCGGTCAGCATCGGCCTTGCGGGAGTGCGCGGGCTAGGCGATTCGGCGGTGCTCATCAGCCTGGCCGATACCACCGAAGAAGCGCGGCTGAAGCGGCAGGTGGCGCAGGCCACCAAGATGCAGGCGGTGGGCCAATTGGCGGGCGGGGTGGCGCATGATTTCAACAATGTGCTCACCGCGATCATTGGCTATTGCGATCTGATGCTGCTGCGGCACACGCCGGGTGACAGCGATTACGACGATATCCAGCAGATCAGGGCCAATTCCAACCGCGCCGCCAGCCTCACGCGGCAATTGCTCGCCTTCAGCCGCCAGCAGACGCTGCAACCCGAAGTGATTCAGCTGCCCGACATCATTTCCGAAGTCAGCCAGCTGCTCAAGCGGCTGCTCGGCGCCAAGATCACGCTGAAGGTGCGCCACGATCGCGATCTGGGCCATGTCCGCGCCGATCCGCGCCAGCTCGAACAGGTCATCATCAATCTGGCGGTGAACGCGCGCGATGCGATCCAGACCGCTGGCGGCGGCGAGGGGGCAACGGGCACACTCGCCTTCGCCACCCGCCGGGTGGAAGCGCGCGATGTGCGCCGCATGGGCAGCGAAATCATTCCCGCAGGCGATTACACCGTGCTGATCGCCGAAGACACAGGCGGCGGGATCAAGCCCGATGTGCTGGGCAAGATCTTCGAACCCTTCTTCACCACCAAGGAGCAGGGCAAGGGCACCGGGCTGGGCCTGTCCACCGTTTACGGCATCGTCAAGCAATCGGGCGGGTTCATTTTCGCCAGCAACGCCAAGGGGCCGGACGGCAAGGTGAAGGGCGCGCGCTTCACCATCTATCTGCCCGTCCACCACATGACCGAAGACGATCTGAAGAAGATCGAGACCGAGGAGCAGGTGCGCGAATGGTCGGGCGGGGGCACTATCCTGCTGGTGGAGGACGAGGACATGGTGCGCGCGGTGGCCGAACGCGCGCTGGCACGGCAAGGCTATACCATCGTCACCGCCGCCGATGGCGACGAAGGGCTGGAGGCCTTCCGCGCGCAGCCCGATCGCTTCGATCTGGTGCTGACCGATGTGGTGATGCCAAGCATGGACGGCCCGGCGATGGCGCGGGAAATCCGCCGCGAACGGCCGCGCCTGCCGATCCTGTTCATGTCGGGCTATGCCGAAGAACAGCTGCGCGGCGAAATCAATATCGAAAACATGCATTTCATCGCCAAGCCGTTCAGCGTGAAACAGATTGGCGAGAAAGTGGCCGCGGTGCTGCGGCAAACCGTGCGCGGATAGGCGCGCATCGCCGGCATCACGCAGCGGCCTGGCGTTCAGTCCTTCGTTCAGTCGGCATACAGGCCGTGATACCTTATATCGCCAGCATATCGTCGGGTTATCGTTGGGCGCAAACCTGCCCTGATCGCTCCGCAACAAGGGGGAACCTACCATGACCAAGCGCTTTTTCGCCGCCAGCCTGCTCGCCGCCCCGGCGCTGCTCGTCCCCGCCCTTGCCTTGACCCATGCCCCGGCCCACGCCCAGCAGCAGGCTGACCCCGATGCGCAGGAAACCGCGCAGGGCGATGTTGCGGTGACGATTTACCAGAACAACCAGGCGCTGGTGCAGGATATCCGCCAGCTGGATATCCCGCGCGGGCGCACCCGCATCGAATTTCCCGATGTTTCCGCGCAAATCCGCCCGCAGACGCTGAGTTTTGCCGCCGAAGGCACCGCGATCATCGAACAGAATTTCGATTTCGATCTGCTGACGCCTGCCAAGCTGATGGAAAAGGCGATCGGCCAGATGGTGACGCTGGTGCGCACCAATCCTGCCACCGGCACCGAAACGCGCGAACAGGCCGAAGTGCTTTCCACCGCGGGCGGGGTGGTGGTGCGGATCGGCAGCAGGATCGAGGTGCTGCGCGATGATGGCCTGCCGGTGCGGGTGATCTTCGATGGGGTGCCCACCAATCTGCGCGCGCGCCCCACGCTTTCGGTCACGCTGGACAGCGCGCGCGGCGGCAGGCGGCCTGCTTCCATCCGCTATCTCACTCCCGGCCTTGGCTGGAGCAGCGATTATGTGGCGCTGTATGACGAGACGCGCGGCACGGTGGACATGCAGGGCTGGGTAACGCTGACCAACAACACCGGCACCACTTTCCACAATGCCGACACATTGCTGGTGGCGGGCAATCCCAATGGCGGCGGAACGCGCCCGCGATCCGAACTGGTGCGCCCCGGCACGCAGACCGCCGACCGCGAGCGGCTGGGCGATTTCTACCTTTATCCGATCGAGGGCCGCACAACGATCGCCAATGCGCAGACCAAGCAGGTGAGCTTTCTGGATGTGCAGGGCGTGCCCGCGCGCAGGGTCTATTCGATCGGTAGCAACTGGCTGCAGAATGACGATGATTTCCGCCCCGCCAGCTCTGCGATCAGCTTCAATTCCAGCCGGGAAGGCGGACTGGGCGATGCGCTGCCCGCAGGCACGGTGCGCTTCTACCAGCGCGACGGGCAGGGCAATCCGCAATTCATCGGCGAAAACGGCATCGGCCACACACCGATGGGCAGCACATTGTCATTGCGCACGGGCGACGCCTTCGATGTCTATATGCAGGCCGAGGTGGAAAGCCGCCAGCGCATCACCGCCGCCGAATATGAACGCAGCGCGCGGTATCGGGTGATCGAGAATGGCGAAGTGGTGCGCGAGGTGGAGGTGGACCGCGCGGTGGATTACCACCGCACCACCATGCGTTACACCTTCACCAACGCCAAGCCGGAGCCGGTTGAGGTCGAACTGACGCAGAGCGGGCTGGACCGGGGCTGGTGGGGCCGCGATTTCCGCGTGATTGCCGAGGATGTGGCGGGCGAACAGGTCAATTTCGATACCCGCCTCTATCGCGTCAGCGTTCCCGCCAATGGCGAACGCGTGGTGCGCGTGACTTATGAGACGCGGTATTAGAGGCGGTGGCGGTGCGCCTTCTCCCCCTTCGTCATTGCGAGCGAAGCGAAGCAATCCATCTCCTGAGGTCGCCGCTATTCGCTCCACCGGGAGCTGGATTGCCGGGTGGCCCCGCGGGCCGTCTACGACTCCGCCTTCGGCTCCTCGCAATGACGGCGCTCCTGCTCGCCACCCCCGCCACAGCGCAGGATCGCGCGGTGGTGGAAGCCTCCGCACCCCAAAGCCTCGCCGTCACTGTCTATCGCGATCCCGCTCGCGGGTCGGGCGAGGAAATGAACCGCGATTGGCCGCAAGGCTTCGCGATGATTTCCGAAACCCGCACCGTCATACTGCCGCCCGGCCGCACGACGATCCGCTTTGACGGAGTGGCCGAAGGGATGGTGGCGGTTTCCGCCATTGTCACCGGGCTTCCCGGCGGGACGATCGAAAAGAACCGCAATGCCGATCTGCTCAGCCCCGCCGCGCTGGTGGACGGGATGCTGGGCAATCGCGTGACAATCACCCGCACCAATCCGGCAACGGGCGAGGGGGAGGCCGAGAGCGCCGTGGTCCGCACCCGCGCCGACGGCGGATTGGTGCTGCAAACCGCAGATGGATACGAAGCGGTGCGCTGTTCGGGCCTGCCCGAACGGCTGAGTTTCGCTGGCGTGCCGCAGGGGCTTTCGGCCAATCCGGTCTTCACCATCGATACCGCAGACGCGGCTGGCGGCGCCTACACCGTCACGCTTACCTATCTGGCCTGGGGATTCGACTGGGAAGCGAGCTATGTCGCCACCATTCACGAAGGCCGCGGCGCGGATGATCTGCGCTTCGATCTGACCAGCTGGCTCACCATTCTCAACGACAACGGCCAGACCTTCCCCGGTGCCGAGCTGATGGCGGTGGCGGGCACGCTCAACGTGGTGAGCGATTTTGAAGAGCTTGCCGATCCGCCGCAGGCCGCGCCCTTGCGGCTGACCTGCTATCCGCTGGGAAGCACGGCGGCAGGGTCTCCGATCTACTATCCCGCCCCTCCGCCACCAATGTTTGCCGTGGCTGATTCTGATACGATCATGGTGACGGCACGGCGCAGAATGGAAGGGGCATTGATGGAGTCTGCGGCCCCGATACTCGCCGTCGAGGAGGCATTGGGCGATCTCAACCTCTATCGCATTCCCCTGCCGGTGGATGTCAATGCGCAGGGACTCAAACAGGTGGCCTTCCTGCGCGAGGAGAATGTGGAAGGGGTGCTGATCTACACCGCCTCGTGCAGCGGGTGGGACTGGAATGTGCGCGATCCGGTGGCGGCGGGAATGCGGCTGGAGACCGTGAACGATGCAGAGCACGGTCTTGGCGTAGCCTTGCCCAGCGGGCAGGTGAGCGTGTTCGAACGCGGCACGCTGGGCGATATGCTCGTGGCCGAAGCTGCGATGCGCGATTACGCCTCCGGCCAGGATGTCGATATCCACCTTGCCGCCAGCGCGCAGGTGTTTTCCACCTGCCGCGCGGTCGGCAATGCTGATCCGCGCGCGGGCAAGCGCGGCTGGGCGCCGATGGAGGCCACGATCAGCAACGCCAATCCGTTTCCCGTCAGTGTGCGGCTCTATCTCGGTTCCCCGGCACAATGGAGCTTCCGCGGCGTGGCAGAGGCGATGGACGAGGGGCAGCGAATCACCGAAGTGCGCGTACCCGCTAACGCCGCGCGAAGCATCGGCTGGCAGGTGCGCCCGGTGGACGATTGAGCGGTTTCGTAGCGCGCGAATGGCGGAAATCTGCGGGTCTCGGCACGATCCAACAAAAATTCTGTTCCACTCTTGTTCTTATGGAACAAACTGGGTACAAAGGCATCCGTTGATGAGTTGATCCAAACTCTGGCGATCTGATGGAGGCCGTGTCATGGCGAGTGCTAACCTGAAGCTTGTGGAAAAGGAATCCAGTGTGGACCGTCAGAAGGCGCTCGAAGCCGCGCTCGCGCAGATAGACCGCGCATTCGGCAAGGGCTCGGCGATGAAGCTGGGCAGCAAGGAAACGATGAATGTGGAGGCGATCTCCACCGGCTCGCTGGGGCTGGATATCGCGCTCGGCATCGGCGGCCTGCCAAAGGGCCGCGTGATAGAGATCTACGGCCCCGAAAGTTCGGGCAAGACCACGCTGGCGCTGCACGTGCTGGCAGAGGCGCAGAAGGCCGGGGGCACGGTGGCCTTCATCGATGCCGAACACGCGCTCGATCCGGTTTACGCCAGGAAGCTGGGCGTCGATATCGATGAACTTATCATCTCGCAGCCCGATACCGGCGAACAGGCGCTGGAAATCGTCGATACGCTGGTGCGGTCGAATGCGATCGACGTGCTGGTGGTCGATTCGGTTGCCGCGCTGGTGCCCCGCGCCGAGATCGAGGGCGAGATGGGGGACAGCCATGTCGGCCTGCAGGCGCGGCTGATGTCGCAGAGCCTGCGCAAGCTCACCGGATCGATCAGCCGTTCCAAATGCATGGTGATCTTCATCAACCAGCTGCGGATGAAGATCGGGGTGATGTACGGCAATCCGGAAACCACCACCGGCGGCAATGCGCTCAAATTCTACGCCTCGGTCCGGCTCGATATCCGCCGTACCGGCCAGATCAAGGACCGGGACGAGGTGATCGGCAATTCCACCCGCGTGAAGGTGGTGAAGAACAAGGTTGCGCCGCCGTTCAAGCAGGTCGAATTCGACATCATGTACGGCGAAGGCATTTCCAAGCTGGGCGAAATCCTCGATCTGGGGGTGAAGGCCGGGATCGTCGAGAAATCGGGTTCGTGGTTCAGCTATGACAGTGTGCGGATCGGCCAGGGCCGGGAAAACGCCAAGACATTCCTCAAGGAAAACGAAGAGCTTTGCGCCAGGTTGGAAGCTGCCATCCGCAGCAGAACCGACACGGTCGCCGAGGTGATGATGACGGGTACGGACGCGGACCCCGAAGACTGATCCTCAAGAGGGCCGTTGCGGGGCGGATCCGGTTTTTTGCGGATGTGCCCGGCAAACAACGGCCTTGCGAAACCGGAGCCGGCGACGGCGGGACTTGTGCCCGCCAGTGCCGGCTTCTTCGCTTTTTGTGTTTCGTGAACCTTTCTCCTGCTATTGCCCCGCCACCGCAGCGAGGGATATGCCGATGACCGACAAGCGCGAATGGCAGGGCCAGACCGGCACCACCTGGGCCGAGGAATACCGGCGCACCGATCGCAGTTTTGGCCCGCTGACCGATCATTTGCTCGCGCTCACCCGCGGCTTCGTGTTCGAACGGGTGCTCGACATAGGCTGCGGAGCAGGCGAATTGTCGCTGGCGATTGCGCGCGGCAGGCCCGATACCACAGTGACAGGCGTGGATATCTCGCCGCCACTGATTGCCGCAGCGCAAGGCCGCGGAGCCAACCTGCCCAATGTCTCGTTCGAACTTGCCGATGCCGCGCAATGGCAATCGCCATCCGCATCCGCGCCCGATCTGCTCGTCTCGCGCCATGGGGTGATGTTCTTCGACCATCCCCTCGCCGCCTTCGCCAATCTCGCTGCGCAGGCCGCGCCGGGCGCAGGACTGATGTTCTCCTGCTTTCGCGCAATGGAGGAAAACCCCTTCTTCACCCAAGTCGTCCGGCTGCTGCCCGTGCCGCCCGAACGTGGAGATCCGTTGGCGCCCGGCCCCTTCGCCTTTGCCGACGCCACGCGCGTCCACAATATTCTGGCACAGAGCGGCTGGGGCCAGATCGCGTTAGCGCCGTTCGACTTTCCGATGATCGCCGGCAGTGGCGCTGATGCGATCGCCGAGACAATCGCCTATTTCGCCCGCATCGGCCC
>JBGSLI010000130.1:0-2300 GCA_041740775.1 Alteraurantiacibacter sp.
CGAGTTGCCCGGCAATCGCCTCCACCGCGTGTTCCGCCGGAGCGCGTTCGCCTGACAGCGCGTAATCCATCAGCGTGGAACAGCCGGAAAAATCGGGTTCCTGTTCCAGCCAGACGATATTGACGTGCGGCTTTACCTTGCGCACGCCGCGATCGGGTTCCACTTCACCGGTGATGAGGCGCAGCAGCGTGGTCTTGCCCACGCCGTTGCGACCTATCAGCGCCATCCTGTCACGCGGGCCGATGTGCAGATCCAGCCCTTCACCTGCCGCCGGATCGCCCAGCAGCCAGCGGCCGCCCTGTTGCAGTCCCAGCGTTTCGAGCGAGAGGATCGGTGGTTCGGCCATGATGGCGGCGCAGGTAGGCGCAGCGGATGCGGCTGGCAAGGAACACCGGCGTTGAGCGGCGCGCTGCCCGGACAGGCTGCATGAACAATCCGGGTTGCCCAAATTCACACCTTGTTCAACGCGGCGGGTTTAGGCACACCGCCATCATGCAGATGTCCAAAGCCCTTTTTGCCGCCATCGCGCTTGCCGCCGCGATTTCGGCGGTGCCCGCAGCGGCCCAGGCGCTTGACCGGGGGCGCGGCGATCAGGAAAGCGCGCGGGCAGAAATGCAGTCCGGGCGCAATCTGCCGATCCGCGATATCGAACGCCGGATCATCCCGCAAATGCGCGATGATGACGAATATATCGGTTTCGAATATGATTCCTCTGCGCTGGCCTATCGCCTCAAATTCATCCGCAACGGGCGGATGATCTGGGTCGATGTCGATGCGCAGACCGCGCGTGTGCTGCGCGTTTCGCGCTGATACTCCCTATCCTCCCCACCCGAAACCTTCCGCCAGCTTGACGCGTTCATGCCGAAAGCCCACTTACCGCAGGCATGTCTGCAGGGGAAATTCTCGAATGCGCATCCTGATCGTTGAAGACGAACCGACGCTGGGCCAGCAGCTCAAGAGCACGCTGGAGCAGAACGGTTATGCGATCGACCTGTCCACCGATGGCGAAGACGGGCACTTCATGGGCAGCACCGAGGAATATGACGCGGTCATCCTCGATCTCGGCCTGCCGGAGATAGACGGGCTGACCGTGCTCGGCATGTGGCGCAAGGAAGGACGCAAGTTCCCGGTGCTGGTGCTGACCGCGCGCGATAGCTGGAGCGACAAGGTGGCGGGACTGGATGCGGGCGCGGACGATTACCTCGCCAAGCCGTTCCAGACCGAGGAACTGATCGCCCGCCTGCGCGCGCTGATCCGCCGCGCTTCGGGCAATGCCAGTTCCGAACTCACCGCGGGGCCGGTGCGGCTGGACACGCGTTCGGGCCGGGTCACGCTGGATGGAGGCCCGGTGAAGCTGACCGCGCAGGAATACAAGCTTCTGTCCTATCTGATGCACCACAAGGGCAAGGTGGTGAGCCGGACCGAATTGATCGAACATATCTACGATCAGGATTTCGATCGCGATTCGAACACAATCGAAGTATTTGTCACCCGCATCCGCAAGAAACTGGGCGCAGACGTGATAACGACGATCCGTGGCCTTGGTTACAGCCTCGACGACCCCGACGACCAGCCGCGCGAATAGAAGCGGCGCAGTGGGCGATGTTTCCCCCAGCCAGGGTGACGCCTCGCTTGCCGGAGAAGCGGCCGCAGGCGCGGGTGCCAGTGCGAGCGAAGGCGTGGGTGAGGTGCAGCGGATAAACCACACCGGCAGCCTGTCGCGCCGCATGATGGTGATTGCGGCTGGCTGGATCGTGATCCTGCTGACGCTGGGCGGGGTAGCGCTGGACCGGGTGCTGACCAGCCAGTTGCAGGCCGAATTCGACAGCCGGCTGGTAATTCCGCTCAATTCGATGCTGCGTTCGGCCGAACTCGATCCGTTTGGCGAAGTGCGCTTCAATTCGATCCTGGGCGATCAGAATTATCTCGAACCCGGCAGCGGCTCCTACTGGCAGATCAGCGGCGAAGGGTTTGAACCCTATCCCTCGCGCAGCCTGTGGGATGATCGGCTGGCGGTGCGCGAGGATGCCAATGCGACAGAACCGATCTTCTACGATTCGAACCAGTTTCCCGGTGAACCGCTGCGCATTGCCCAGCGCACCGTTGTCCTGCCCGGCAGCGATGTCCGCTGGCAATTCGTGGTGGCGCAAAAACGCGCGGATATCGACAGCCAGATCGCCACCGTGCGGGCCACGCTGGCGTGGTCGTTCGCGGTGCTGGGGATCGGCCTGTTCCTGATGGCGGCGGCGCAGACCTGGTATGGCCTCGGCCCCCTGCGCCGGGTGCGCCGCGCCATCGCC
>JBGSLI010000131.1:0-9538 GCA_041740775.1 Alteraurantiacibacter sp.
CATGGGCGCCTGCTTATGTCCGCTTTGCCGCGCCAGCAAGCCCGCCGCTGCGTCACTTCACAGATGGCGCTGCTTCGCCGCCTGTATGGCGGCCCGGCGAGGGATCATGGCGTGAAGGGCGCGCGGGGGGCGGGAAGGTGCTTCATCCGGCCGCGCGTCGGAAAAGAGGGAACGGGAAATCTGGAGGCCCGAGCCGGAATCGAACCGGCGTGCAAGGATTTGCAGTCCTCTGCGTAACCACTCCGCCATCGGGCCTCATTTTTCCCAAGGAGAGAGCGCGGGCACCTAGCGAATGGGCCGGTCGAGCGCAACGGCAATTGTGCCATTCCGGGGTGCGGCAGCGGTTTCGGGCGGGAAGGGGGCTGGTGGCGATTGCCCCGCCAGCCGCCCCGGCCCCACTTCGCGATCGTGGATGGCAAGCCGCTCGCGCAGGAAAGTGAGAAGCGCGGCAACACTGGGTTTGACCGCGTTGCGATTGGGCACCAGCGCCTTCAGCCACAGCGGCGGCAGGCGGAAATCGGTGAGCACCGGGATCAGCCTGCCCGCCCGTACATCGCCTTCCAGCAGATAGGTGGGCATGACCGCGATGCCCAGATCGTGGCGCGCGGCTTCGCGCAGCACGATCGTGTCATTGACCGACATGCGCGCCGAAACCGTTACCGCATAATCGCCCGCATCACCGTAAAAATGCCAGATCGTGCCGTAGAGCAGCGAAACCAGGCAATTGTGCCCGGAAAGATCGTGCGGATGTTCGGGCTGGCCATGATCGCGCAGATAGGCCGGGCTGGCATAGGCCGCGCAAGGATAGGGCATCAGCGGGAAATCGTGGATCTGTTCGAAGGTGGAAGGCCGGGTGCCGATGGCCAGATCGCATCCCTGTTCCAACGGATTATCGAGCCGGTCGATCAGCCGCAGTTCCATGTCGATCCCCGGATATTTCAGCAGGAAATCGCAGAAGATCGGCCCCAGAATCCGGCTGGTTACCGTGCCCGGCGCGTCCACCCGCAGATGCCCGCGAATTTCCTGGCCTGGCTCCACATTGCGCAGATCGTCGAAGTCGGCGACGATCTTCATGCAGCGCGGCAGCAGGCGGTTGCCGTCCACCGTCAGTTCCAGCTTGCGGGTCGAACGGTGGAACAGGGTGACGCCGGAATCATGTTCGATCTGCCCGATCCGCTTCGACACCACCGAGGGCGCGATCGACAGCGCCCGCGCCGCAGCGGCAAAGCTGCCGAGACGGGCTGCGATCAGGAAGGTTCTGACGTTTGCAATCGTGTCCATTGTTCGCGTTTCGAGAATGCAGGCATCGCATTAAGCTATATTCCCGGCATATTCAATCCAGCATAACTTCCGCCTGGAGCAGTCGGAAAACAGATCTGCCAAGCTGGAGGAGGTGACGAGATGACCAAGGCATTGAGAAACGCACAGATATCGACCTGGGCATTGGCGCTGGCGAGCTTCATGGCCGATGCCGGGACAACTGCGGCGCTGGCCCAGCAGGTCGATTCGACAGCGGTCGCGCCCGGCGAGCAGGACCCCGAAGCGCAGGATGAAACGATCGTGGTCACCGGTTCGCGCATCCGCTCCGGTTTCGATCAGCCCACGCCGGTTTCCATGCTCGATGCCCAGCGGCTGCAGGATCGCGGGCTGACCAATATCGGCGATGCGCTGAACGAACTGCCCGCCTTCCGCAGCACCGAAGGGCCTGCCACGGCGGGCCTCAATCCGGCCGCGTGGCTGGTGATCGGCGCACGCACGCTCGATCTGCGCGGGCTGGGATCGGTGCGCACGCTCACTTTGCTTGACGGCAAGCGTTTCGTGCCCTCGACCACGCTGGGAACGGTCGATACCAACATGGTCCCTTCGATCCTGTTGTCGCGCGCCGAAGTGGTGACCGGCGGTGCTTCGGCGGTCTATGGTTCGGACGCGGTTTCGGGCGTGGTCAATCTGCAGATCGACAAGCGCCTGACCGGCTATCGCGCCAGCGGCCAGTTGGGCATATCGAACGAAGACGACAATTTCACCCGCCAGGTCGGCGTGGCCGGCGGTTGGGACATCGGATCGAGCGCCCATCTGGTGATCGGCGGCGAATGGGAAAAGGCTGAAGGCATCGACCATTGCCGCGAGCGCGACTGGTGCCGCGACGGACTGATCATCGTTGGCCGCAACGCGCTGGCACCGGGGCAGGTGCCAACCATTCCGGCCAGCAATATCCTGCCCAACGCCAATACCTGGAGCGCATCGTTCAACGGCGTCACTACGCCGCCTGCCAGCGCCTTTGTAGGGCGCGATCTGCCGCTGCTGCGCCCGATCGACGGGATCACCTTCAATCCCGATGGCTCTCCGCGCCGGTTCCAGTTCGGCACGCTGGCGAATGCGATCTGGATGGTGGGCGGTGAAGGTGGTGGCCCGGCCGAAGAGAACATCTTCTTCGACTTTCCGATCGTCTCGCCCACCGAACGCATTGCTGCCATGGCGCATCTGACCTGGGATGCCACTGCGGACCTGTCGTTCGATTTCACCGCCAATTACGGCAAGGGCGAAGGCAGCCACCGCAGCACCGCCTTCCGCGATACCGCGCTGGTGATCCGCGACGATAATCCCTTCCTGCCGCGATCAGCCGATCCCACGCTCGATATTCCCACCATCCTCGCCACCAGCGGGCTAACCGAATTCAGGCTGGGCAAGGGGTTCAACGATGTCGGGCCGGTGCAGATCGAGGTGCAGAACGAGGTGTTCCGACTGGTCGCCGCCGCCGAATACCAGCTGGGAAATGGCTGGGCGGCGGATGTCTATTACCAGTATGGCCGCAATGATTTCCGCAGCGATCTGCGCAACAACACCATCACCGCCAATATCCGCGCAGCGCTGGATGCCACTACGCTGAACGGCCAGCCGGTGTGCCGCATCAACGCCGATACCGATCCTACCAATGACAATGTGGCGTGCATTCCGCTCAATCCCTTCGGCACCGCCAACGGCCCCAATTTCGCCGGGGCAAAGGCGTTCGTTACCGCCGACGGGTTCCAGACCAATGTCACCAATCAGCATGTGGTGGCCGCCAATGTCACCGGCACGCTGTTCGAACTTCCGGCCGGCCCGGTGGGCGTGGCGGTGGGCGGCGAATTCCGCAGCGACAAGGTGAGCGGCGATACCGACGAGATCTCGCAGCGGCTCGGCTTCTTCAACGCGGGCAACGGATCGATCATCGCGGGCAAGGTGGACGTGAGCGAGGCCTATGGCGAAATCGAGGTGCCGCTGCTGTCGGGCATGGCCTTTGCCGACGAACTGAGCCTGAGCGGAGCGATCCGCCAGACGCATTACAGCCGGTCGAGCGCGTTCCAGCAGAGCAGTTCGGTCGATGCGACCACCTGGAAAGTGGGCGCGGTGTGGGCGCCGGTCGATGCCATCCGCTTCCGCGTCACCCGGTCGCGCGATATCCGCGCGCCCAATGTGCAGGAACTGTTCGGTCCGCAGACGGTGGCGACCGGCATCCTTACCGATACCGGCAATGGCGGGGTGCAGGTGATCGTGCCGATCACCAGCGGTTCCAATTCGGGGCTGCTGCCCGAATCGGCCGACACCTTCACCGCCGGCGTGGTGCTGCAGCCGCAGGGCGATTTCCTCGGCCGCTTCCGCGCTTCGGTCGATTATTACGATATCGATATCGAGAATGCGATCGGCAGGCTGGGGCAGCAGAACATCGTCAACCGCTGCGTGGATGGCGATGCGCTGAGTTGTTCGCTGATCGAACGCGATGCCAACAACAATGTCACCAACATCACCGACACGATCCAGAACGTGAACCGGCTGATCGCGCGCGGGGTGGATTTCGAACTCAATTACAACCAGCCATTGCCGGGCGACAGCGCCTTGGCGCTGGTGGTGCTGGCCAGCTATGTCGATGATCTGGTCACCATCGATACTGCCGGTGCGACCGACCGGGCCGGGCAGACGGGCCTGCGCGGCGGCACGCCTCCGGGTATTCCCGACTGGACGGTGGACGCGACCGCCCGGCTCGATCTGGGCGATCGGTTCTCCTTCAGCACCCATGCTCGCTGGATCAACAGCGGCTTCTTCTTCCCCACCTTCGTCGAACCGGGTGACGATGGCTTTGCCCTGACCAATCCCAACAGCGTCAACACCAATTCGGTGCCATCGAAGGTGTTTGTCGATCTGCTGGCGACCGCGCGGTTTGACACGCCCGCAACCAGCAATCTCGAGGTGTTTGCCGGGGTGGACAATGTCTTCAATGTCGATCCGCCGCGGTTTCCCGGAGCCAACGGCAGCGGCAACAACATTCTGTTCAACCCGGTTGGCCGCTTCTTCAAGGGGGGCATCCGGCTGGCCTTCTGACGCTCTGACGCCAGCCTGATAGCGCGCTGCTGCCCCGCTGCGCGCAGGCCGGGGATCAACCATTCTTCCCGCAGCGCCCCCGGAGATCGGGCGGCGCGGGCCGGGCGGCGCGCAACCGGCCAATCTGGCCACACCGGAGACGCACAGAAATGGACGACACGCGCCGAACGATCGACATTGCCGGGATGGTCGAAGGGCGAAAACTTGGCCGCTTCAACTATGCGCTGATCATGGTGTCGTGGCTGGTCACCGTTTTCGATGGCTTCGACATGATGATGATCGGCTTCACCGCGCCATACATGCGCGATGATCTGGGCCTTGATGAAATGATGCTGGGCAATGTGTTCTCGGCCGGGTTGCTGGGCATGATGCTGGGCGGCTTTGCCTTTGCCTGGGTGGGCGACTGGGTGGGCCGCCGCCGGGCGATCATCTGGGCCGCTTTCGCTTTCGGCATCCTGACCTTTGCCACCGGCTTTGCCGAAAGTTACCCCGCGCTGGTGGTGCTGCGCTTTCTCGATGGTTTTGCGATCGGCGGGATGCTGCCGCTGATCTGGGCGCTGAATATCGAATATGTGCCGCGAAGGATGCGTTCCACCGTGGTGACCATCATCATGATGGGATATTCCATCGGCAGCGCGCTGGCGGGGCCGGTCACCAACTGGCTGGCCCCCGGCAACGGCTGGGAATCGGTGTTCTTCTTTGGCGGCGCGGCCACCATTGCCATTGCCGTGCTGCTGATCTTCACCCTGCCCGAATCGGTGCGCTTTCTGGCGGCCAAGGATATCAGGCCGGATATCGTCGCGGCCACGCTCAATCGCCTCGATCCCTCCATCGCGGCCCGCCCCGAAGATCGCTTCATCTTGGCGGACGAACAGCGCGATCCGGGCAATTTCACCGTCGGAAAACTGTTTCGGGGCGATCTCCGGTGGCTCACCCCGCTACTGTGGCTGGGTTATACGGCCAGCACGCTGGCGGTCTATTTCACCGCGAACTGGGGGCCGATCATCTTTGAGGATCTGGCCTATTCGCGCGAGACTGCGGCCTATGTCGGTTCGCTTACTGGCGTGCTGGGCGCGGCGCTGGGGCTGGCCCTGATGCAGTTCACCGATCGGCGCGGGCCGTTTTCGCTGGCGGTCTATCCGCTGATCGCCTTTCCACTGCTGCTGATAATCGGACTTCTGTCGATGGGGCAGGACATCTTCCTGCTACTGGCGATCGTGGCGATCAGCCTCGTGGGCGGCGCGCATTTCGGCATTCTGTCGATCGCCGGGGTCTATTACCCCAGCGCCATCCGCGCCAATGGCGGCGGCTGGGCCACGTCGGTGGCCAAGATCGGCGGGATTGCCGGGCCGATCCTTGGCGGGCTGGTGCTGGCCAGCGGGCTGCCGATCGTGCGCAGCTTTGCGCTGCTGGCGCTGTGCCCGGCGATACTGGTGGCCTGCGCGATCGGCATCGGCATGATTATCCGCCGCCGCCCGGCAGAAATACCTGGTCAGATACCCGCCGAACCCTTTGCGCAACCTGTGATTTCCTCTTGATGAAAGGTCCAGCCCGATGATCCTGCGCAGCCTTGCCGCCAACAATCCCGTCCGCCGCGCGCATTGGCGCACGCTGGGGCTGAGCGATGCCGACATGCTCAAGCCCAAGATCGCGGTGGTCAATTCATCGTCCGAACTGGCGGTATGCTTTGCCCATCTGGATGGCGTGGCCAAGGTGGTGAAGGAAGCCATCCGCGCTGCGGGCGGCATCCCCTTCGAAGTGCGCACCACCGCCGTATCCGATTTCATCACCGGGGCGGCCAGGCAGGGCAGCTATATTCTGGCCGGACGCGATCTCATTCCCAATGATATCGAAGCGCAGGTGGAGGCGGCACTGCTCGATGGCATGGTGTGCCTGACTTCGTGCGACAAGACCCCGCCGGGCCATCTGATGGCGGCGATGCGGCTGAATATCCCCACCCTGCTGGTGATCGGCGGATATCAGGCATCGGGCATGATCGGTGACGATCACATCGATATCGAAGATCTGTTTTCGGGCGGAGTGGGCGAGGCGCTGGGCAAGCCGGGCAAGCATTCGGTGGACGCGATGGCCGAACAGGCGATCCGCGGCCCCGGCGTGTGCGCGGGCATGGCCACCGCCAACACCATGCATTGCGTAGTGGAGGCGCTGGGCATGTGCATCGCCGGATCGGCACCCGTGCGCGCCAACAGCGAGAAGATGTTCGATGCCGCACGCGCCGCCGGTGCGCGGATCGTGGAGATGGTGAATGATGGGCTGACCCCGCGCCAGATCATGACCGCAGGCGCATTCCGCAATGCTGCGGCGATGGTGCTGGCGGTTTCGGGTTCGATCAACGCGATCAAGCATCTGCAGGCCACCGCCACCGAAGGCGAGCTGGATGTCGATATCTTCGCCATCTGGGAGGAGATGGGGCGCATTGTGCCCACGCTCGCCGAAGTCCGCCCTAATGGTGCGGTGCGGATCGAACAGTTCGAGGATGCGGGCGGCGCGCGGGCGATGCTGAAACAGCTTGAGCCGCTATTGGATCGCGATGTGATCGTGGCGTCGGGCAGGACAATGGGCGATGATCTGGCCGATGCGCGGGTAGGGGATGCCGACATTATCCGCCCGCTGGATAATCCCGTATCGCCCGGCCCCTCCATCGCGATCCTCAAAGGCTCGCTGGCACCCCAAAGCGCGGTGGTGAAGCTGGGCATCCGCGATGGCAGCCGCCCGGAAAGCTTTACCGGAACCGCGCTGGTATTCGAAAGCACGCAGGAGGCGATGAAAGCGATCGATACCGGCACGCTCAAAAAGGGCCATGTGATGGTGCTGCGCGGGCAGGGGCTGAAAGGCGGCCCGGCGATGGGCGGCGGCGCATCGCATGTGCTGTTCGCGATCGATGCGGCGGGATTGGCGAAGGATGTGGCCTTTGTTACCGATGGGCAGTTGTCCGGCCTGTGCCTCAAAGGATTGACCATTGCCGAGGTGGCCCCCGAAGCTACGGCAGGCGGACCCATCGGCAAGGTGCGCGATGGCGATGCGATCGAAATAGACGTGGCCGCGCGGCGCATGGATCTTCTGGTTCCGGCCGAGGAATTGGCGCGCAGGCCCGGCCCGTCCAACACCTATGCCGAACCCGCCGAAGGCTGGCTGGGCCTTTATCGCTCCAATGTGCAATCAATGGCCACCGGCGCGGTGCTGGGCGATGTCACAAGGCAGGGCGAATAGACATGGTCAGGCTGAGCAGCGACGAACAGGCGATGCGCGACGGGCGCGATGGCGCGGCGGTGGCGCGGGCGATGGACCTGCTGATCCGCTATGCCGATGCGCTGGGCGCGGAGGATTTCGTCGAAACCGATAATGTGGCGGGCGTTCCCGGTTCTTCGCCCAAATGGGTGAAGGATTATTACGCCGCCGACGGGGGCGATTATCGCGCGGTGTTTTCGCGCTTCGATCTCGATTCGGACGATGTAGTGGATGTGCCGCGGATGAACGCCTTCAGTTGCCATTTGCAGGGCGGGATGGACCCTGCCCTCTGGCGCGAACAGGGGATGAGCGAGGATGCCTTCGCCAATTTTGCCGCCGACGAACAGGATGTGGCAGGGCACGGCATCCAGGTGCTCAAGACCTGCACCCCCTATCTGGCAGGCAATGTGCCGGTGATGGGCGAACATTGCGCGTGGATGGAATCGAGCGCGGTGGTGTTCGCCAATTCGGTGATCGGCGCGCGCACCAATTGCGAAGGGCGCGAATCGACCAGCGCGGCAATGCTGGCGCGGCGCATTCCCAACTGGGGCTTCCACCGCGATGAATTCCGCCAGGGCCAGCACGCGATCGATGTGGCGGTGCCGGTCGATTCGATCTTCGAATGGGGAATGCTCGGATATTTCACCGGCGCGGCGGTGGAAGATGCCATCCCCGTGCTCGACGGGCAGATCGCCGCACCCAGCCTCATCAAGCATAAGCATTTCGGTGCCGCCGCGGCATCGTCGGGCGGGGTGGAAATGTATCACATGGTGGGCATCACGCCTGAAGCGCCCAGCCGCGAGGCGGCGTTCGGCGGGGCCGACCGGGGGCAGCGTTTCACCTATGGCGCGGCCGAAAGGCGCGCGGTTTACGAACGCCTGAATGCGATCGGGCAAAGCCGCCAGGTCGATTATGTGATGCTCGGCTGTCCGCACGCTTCGGTGGAGCAGATCGCCGAAATCGCGCATCTGCTGGAAGGGCGGCTTGTGCATGAAAACAGCGCGCTGTGGGTGTTCACCAGCCGCGCGGTGAAGGCGACCGCTGTGGCCAGCGGCCACGCTGCTTCGCTGGCGCGGGCGGGCGCGTTGCTGATGACCGACACCTGCTCCGCCATCAGCCAGGCGATCCCGCCGGGAACGCGGGTGGCCGCTTTCGACAGCGCCAAGCAGACGCATTATCTGCCAGCGATGATGGGTATCGAGGGCTGGTTCGGCACCACGCAGGACTGTATCAACGCCGCCTGCACCGGCAGGTGGGAAGGGGGGCTGGAGGAATGACCGAAACGATTCAGATCGAAGCGCCCGATATCGTCATTTGTGGCCGCAAGGTTGTGGGCGGCGTGGCCGAGGGTGAGGCGCTGGTAACCCGCCAGACCATATCGGGCTGGGGCGGGGTCAATCCGATGAAGGGCGAAGTAATCGAAAACCATCACGAATTGAAAGGCATCAGCTTTGCCGGAAAGATTCTGGTGTTTCCCGGCGCCAAGGGATCTTCGGGCTGGTCGGGCGTGTTCCACACCACCAGGCTGACCGGTTGCGCGCCGTTGGGCATGTTGTTCACTATCACCACCACCAAGGCGGCGCTGGGCGCGGTGGTGCTGCGCGTTCCGGCGATGACCGATTTCGATGCCGATCCGGTCGAACTGATCGAAACCGGCGACCGTGTGCGGATCGATGCCGATGCCGGGCAAGTGCTTGTATGGAAGGCGAACAGGGGTGAATGATCCAGCCAAACCACCGGGCGTGAAGATGGCCAGTGTCGAGGGCCATTCGGAAGACCGCTTTCTCGGTTCCGATGTGTTCGAGAGCAGCCAGCGCAATCTGCCCCCGCCCAACGGGATCGGAGCACTGCGCGAGGAAGCGCGCGATATCGCGGTCTATCACCAATGCGATGTGGCGGTGATCGGCGGCGGCCCGGCGGGCTGCGCGGCGGC
>JBGSLI010000132.1:0-2533 GCA_041740775.1 Alteraurantiacibacter sp.
CCCCCAGCCCCTCCCCTGAAGGGGAGGGGGGAAGAAGCCTTCCTGGTCCTCGGCACGCCCGCGCCGGACGGCATCCTCATCGTTTCGGACCATGCCAGCAACCGCGTCCCGCCCGACATCGATCTCGGCATCGCACCTGAATTGCTGGACGAGCACATCGCCATCGATATCGGCGTCGCGGAAATCGGTGCGCTGATGGCGCAGCAGCGGGGTGTCGCCGCCTTTCAGGGCAATGTCAGCCGCCTCGTCTGCGATTTCAACCGCGATGCAGGAAGCCCCGGCCTTGTGCCGCTGGCAAGCGACGGCCACGCGATCCCCGGCAACCACGGCCAGCGCGAGGCGCGGATCGCGCGGTTTTTCGATCCTTACCACAAGGCGCTGGCCGGATTGCTGGAACAAAATCCGCCCAAGCTGATCCTGTCGCTGCACAGCTTCACTCCCGCGCTCGCCACCTGCGACAAACCGCGCCCGTGGCATGTCGGCGTGCTGTACAATCATGACGACCGCGCCGCTCGCCTCGCCATCCCGATGCTGGAGGCCGAGGGGCTGATCGTCGGCGACCAGCAGCCCTATTCGGGCAGGTTGCTCAACGCGACGATGAACCGCCACGCAGAGGGGCGTTTCCCCTATCTCGGCATCGAACTGCGGCAGGATCTGGCGGGCGATGCGGCGGGCTGGGCGGCAATTCTGGCCGATGTGGCGGTGCTGGTATGCCTGGCGCTGGAGGCGGGCTGAGCCAGCAGTGCTTGCCCAGCGCGAAGGATTTCCTGTTTCGGATTGCCCCTTTCATGCTCTAGAGCCTAGGGCACAATCCAATCAGAATTGCAGCAGGACAGCCCCATGCCCGCCTATCGTTCCCGCACTTCCACCCACGGCCGCAATATGGCGGGTGCGCGCGGGCTGTGGCGCGCCACCGGCATGAAGGATGGCGATTTCGGCAAGCCGATCATCGCCGTGGTCAATTCCTTCACCCAGTTCGTGCCCGGCCATGTGCATCTGAAGGATCTGGGCCAGCTGGTTGCGCGGCAGGTGGAGGCAGCGGGCGGCGTGGCCAAGGAATTCAACACCATCGCCGTGGATGACGGGATCGCGATGGGCCATGACGGAATGCTCTATTCCTTGCCCAGCCGCGATCTGATCGCCGACTCGGTCGAATATATGGTCAACGCGCACTGCGCCGATGCGATGGTGTGCATTTCCAATTGCGACAAGATCACGCCGGGAATGCTGATGGCGGCAATGCGGCTCAATGTGCCGGTGGTGTTCGTCTCCGGCGGGCCGATGGAAGCGGGCAAGATCGTGCTGAAGGGCAAGACCGTCGCGCTCGATCTGGTCGATGCGATGGTGGCGGCGGCGGATGCGCGCTATTCGGACGAGGAAGTGGCCGAGATAGAGCGTTCGGCCTGCCCCACCTGTGGATCGTGCAGCGGCATGTTCACCGCCAATTCGATGAACTGCCTTACCGAAGCACTGGGGCTGTCGCTACCCGGCAACGGCTCGCAACTCGCCACCCATTCGGACCGGCAGGGCCTGTTCGAGCGCGCGGGGCGGCTGGTGGTGGCGCTGGCGAAGCGGTATTACGAGGAGGACGATGCCAGCGTCCTGCCGCGCAATATCGCCACCTTCGAAGCCTTCGAAAACGCGATGAGCCTCGATATCGCGATGGGCGGATCGACCAATACCGTGCTCCATCTGCTCGCCGCCGCGCATGAGGCGGGGGTGGATTTCACCATGAAAGACATCGACCGGCTGAGCCGCAAGGTGCCGTGCCTGTCCAAAGTTGCCCCGGCCAAGGCCGATGTGCACATGGAAGATGTCCACCGCGCAGGCGGGATCATGGCGATTCTGGGCGAGCTCGATCGCGCCGGGCTGCTGCATACCGCGCTGCCCACCGTCCACAGCCCGACGATGGCCGATGCGCTGGACGATTGGGATGTGGTGCGCACCGGCAACCCCAGCGTTCACCAGTTCTTCAAGGCCGCACCCGGCGGCGTGCCCACGCAGGTGGCGTTTTCCCAGTCGCGCCGGTGGGACGCGCTCGATCTTGACCGTGAAACCGGGGTGATCCGCAACAGCGCAAACGCTTTCAGCCGCGATGGCGGGCTGGCGGTGCTCTATGGCAATATCGCCCGCGATGGCTGCATCGTGAAGACCGCAGGGGTGGATGAGAGCATCCTCACCTTCTCCGGCCCAGCCAAGGTTTACGAAAGCCAGGATGCGGCGGTGGCGGCGATCCTGGCTGACGAAGTGGTGGCGGGCGATGTGGTGGTGATCCGCTACGAAGGGCCCAAAGGCGGTCCGGGAATGCAGGAAATGCTCTATCCCACCAGTTACTTGAAATCGAAGGGGCTGGGGGCGCAATGCGCGCTGCTGACCGACGGGCGCTTTTCGGGCGGCACTTCGGGCCTGTCGATCGGCCACGTCTCTCCCGAAGCGGGCGAGGGCGGGGAGATCGCGCTGGTGGAGCCGGGCGACATGATCGCCATCGATATTCCTTCGCGCACCATCACGCTTGTGGTGGACGAGGGCGAAC
>JBGSLI010000133.1:0-26019 GCA_041740775.1 Alteraurantiacibacter sp.
GCGGCAGGGCGGCGAGGGCGGGAAAGCGCATCAAACATACTCCTTCGTCATTGCGAGCGAAGCGCGGCAATCCAGTCCCGGTATTGCGACTTGCTCCAACGGCTGGACTGGATTGCCGCGTCGCTGCGCTCCTCGCAATGACGAAAGGCGAGTTTTATCCCGCCGTCTCTTCCAGCGCATGCATATCCTCGTCCGACAGCCCGAAGTGGTGGCCGATCTCGTGGATCACCACATGCGCCACCAGATGCTCCAACGCCTCGTCCCCGCGCTCTGCCCATTCGTCGAGGATCGGGCGGCGAAACAATCGCACCCGGTCGGGCATCATCGCCGAATCCTCAATGCTGCGTGTGGTCAGCGGCAGGCCTTCGTAAAGGCCGGTCAGTGCGAATGGATTGTCCATGCCGAACTGGCCCAGCACCTCCTCGTCCGGCCATTCCTCCACCAGCAGCACCACTTCTCCCATCTGCGCGGCGAAAGGCTGCGGCAGCCGGTCGAGCGCGCCGCGGGCCATTGCCGCCATTTCGTCTGCCGAGGGAGCGATACCGATGCTGCGTTTCATGAGGGCGGTAATTAGGGAGGATCGACACGCTTGTCATCAGCCCCCGCCTCCGCTAGGCGCGCGCCTTCTGATACGTCAGGCAATGCGGAGCGGTGGCCGAGTGGTCGAAGGCGCACGCCTGGAAAGTGTGTATACGGCAAAACCGTATCGAGGGTTCGAATCCCTCCCGCTCCGCCACGAACCCGGGTAACTGGCCTCAGGGTGTAAGTCCTCCGAGGAAACCTGCGGAATCAGTGGGTTAGTGGGCGTGAAGCCGTTCTGGGCCTCCCAGAATCAGAGTCTCACGCGGCCATTTCAGCCCCAAATTCCAGCCCAGTCTCTAGCCCCATCGACATCGGTACGGTTTGCCTGATGGTTCCCTGATAGCGGCCCGTGCTCGCTGTTTAATTCCCTGATATTCCCTGTTCCGGCAGAGTTTTTGCACCCTCGGGAGATAATCTTGGAAAGGGGGCGGGGAGTTCCTTTTGCCGAAAGTTCAGGAGGCGGCATTACCAAGGGGCGGTTCTGAGGCTGGTGTGAACCCCAGCATTTCGCGCTGCCGTGCCCAGCTCAGCGGAATGTCGATCACGCGCAACGCCTGGAGAGTGAAGCCGCGTGGCTGCAACCCCTTGAGAATGGCTCGCTGGATGTCGGGGGCGAGGAGGGCGAGGCGCAAGACCTTGCGCTCGTTCGGTGAGGCAAGAGATGTGCTCATGACCGGCAGTCCCCGCTGATACTCGAGCGCCGCATGCGCGCGGCGAAGCGCCCCAATCAGCGCTGGATCAGGCTTTGCGGTTCTCGCTGTCGCCGCCACGATCCTGCGTGGTCCGCCGCGCAGCGGAAGAATGACCGGAACACTGACGAGGCAGCCCGTGCGGGTGGAATGCACCACCTGCTCGCCGGCCTCGAGATGGCGGGCGATGTCGGCAGCCCGACCAGTGGCTAGCTCGATTGCGAGGCTGTCCGGCCGCAGGTGAATGGCGTGGATGATCGCAAAAGGGTTCAGCTCACGCGGAACCCAGCGCCGCACCGCCTCTCCGGCGATGCGCTCAATCTCCGGCGCGGCAATGCGGCGAACGGTGTTGTCGGCCTCGACCTTGCGGCCCTGCTGCAGAGGGGCCGAGACGTAGTAGCGATAGGTCCGTCCGGTCTTCCCGCGGGCGGTCGTTGGGCTCATCGGCTCGCCTGTTGCATCGAAGAGTTTGCCTGCCAGCGGTGCCTTTACACTGCGCCGCTCGCCGGGCGATGCATGGCGCCGGGCATTGGCATCAAGATGGCGCTGGACCGTTTCGAACAATTCCTCATCGACAATGGCTTCGTGCCCGCCTTCGTGGATCGTGCCCTTGTGGACGATTTTGCCGCGATAGATGCGGTTGCGCAGCAGATGAAACAGCGCCCCGCGGCTGAACCCAACGCCGCCCCTCGTTGTGCCCCTGGCACTCCGCCAGTGCTTCGACACGACGCCCTGCTCTCCGAGATCGCGCTGCAGGACATGTACCGAGCCAAGCGCGAGATAGCGGGCGAAGATCTGCCGGACGGTCTCGGCCTCCTCGGCGTTGACTCGCAGCATACGCGATCCTGCCGCGGGCGGATCGTAGCCCAGCGGCGGGTTGCCGCCCATCCACATGCCTCGCGCCTTGGAAGCGGCGATCTTGTCGCGGATACGCTCGCCGGTCACTTCGCGCTCGAACTGTGCGAACGAGAGCAGCACGTTGAGCATCAACCGCCCCATCGAGTTGGTGGTGTTGAAGCTCTGGGTGACCGAGACAAAGCTGCAATCGGCCCTTTCAAGGATCTCGACGATGCGGGCAAAGTCAGCCAGTGAGCGGGTCAGCCGGTCGATCTTGTAGACGACAATGATATCGATGTGGCCTGCTGCGACATCGGCCAGCAGCCGCTGAAATCCGGGCCGCTCGATGCTGCCGCCCGAGAAGCCGCCATCGTCGTAGAATGCAGGAAGCAGTTCCCAGCCTTCGCTCGCCTGGCTTTGCACATAGGCCTCGCTGGCGGCACGCTGGGCATCGAGACTGTTGAACGATTGTTCGAGCCCTTCTTCGGAACTCTTGCGGGTATAGATAGCGCAGCGGCGAGGGGCCGGGTTCACCGCGCGGTCCTCAGGCCGAAGAAGCGCGGGCCATTCCAGCGCGTCCCGGCAATAGCACTGGCGGCAGCCGACAGGCTGGGGAACAGCTGAGCTTCCCAGCGGAACCCATCGGGCTCGACCATGACGGTCACCTCGCGGCCTTTCCAGTTACGCGAGAGAGTGGCTCCCACTCCGAGATGCCGTCCCTCGGCCTCGACCGGTCCGCTGCGGGCGAGCAGCCTGCTGGTCTCCTCATCAAGCCCGCCATAAGCATCAGCTTGCACGCGCCATGCCAGTAGCCGGCGCAGCAGTGGTTCGGACCGCAGGGCAGGAGGGGCGCCGTAGCGCCTCCTCCATTCCTTGCGCAGGGCGACGAGATCCATCCCGGCGATGGCCTCGACCAGCGCTTCAGTCTCGGTGCAGATCATTGCGGCTTAGCAGCACGGTAGCGGCGCAGCCCCTCGCTCTTCTCCGAGGTGATGGTGAGGCCACGCTTCTTTTTCAGGGCGCCTGCCATGGCGCCGCGCACCGAGTGCTGCTGCCAGCCGGTGGTAGCGACCATCTCGGCGATGCTGGCACCTGTCTCGCCGAGCAGAAGCGCTTCGATGATATCCAGCTTCGTGGGTTCCTTGATTGGGGAGCTGGATTCGATGGCGGGGGTAATCGGGGCGGGATCGTCCGCTTCGCTGGCGATCACATTTGCTTGCGGCGTGGCGGCCTGGGGCTCGCGCGCCACGCGGCGCGGGCGGCGGGGGCTCTTGGTATTGGTCATTGTCGGTCTCCCGGTAGTGGCGACCGGGATGGTCGCCGCTACCTGGCCAAGCCCGGGCTGCCGGGTGTGGAAACAGCAATGCTTGCCGGCACGGACAAGTCCAGTCTTAGATCGGGAGAGGCTGTACTATTCTGAAGGGGACTTTCGGCGAGCCCTATGCACTCCCTCAGCTGCGGGATTTTGACGGGTATTGCGGGATTTCCAACGCGTGAGGTGGGATTCCAGACCCGTTAGGCGGGATCCCAGACGCGTGAGGTGGGATTTTCGTGCGTGCAGGCGGGATGGGCCGCCGGACATGCGGGATCGGCAGCAGGAAAGGCGGGATGCGGTCGGCTATTCGCGGGACCTATGATGCCGCATGCAGGATTCCGGAGAGTGTCAGTGGGATCGCTCCGTTATTGGCAGAACATTCCGGCGGTTGGCAACCTATGGCCGAGTAGCGGATTGCGGCAGGGCGGGATAAGACTCAAGGTTCGACGGGCGACTAGCCGGCCGTTGATTACCTTGGGAGCGGATGTTCTATATTCGTTCCAGCACCCTCACGACTCAGGCTGTTCGGCACAAACGGAGGCCTCGAGGTGGCCACATGGTATGCTCCATTAGTTGCTGGCTCCTCCGTATTGATCGAGCCGCTAAAGCATTTGGTAAATCGTTCTGGCTGTGGAAAAGTTTTTCCATTCATTCGGTGGGCCACCCAACTGTCGGGGCGAGTTCGCACGCCGCACAATACTTGGATTCACCGAGTATCGGCTCAAGTAGCGTAAAAGTTGCTCTAACTAAGAGGGTCCTAAGAGGCCTCTAAGAAGGCTCTCAGCGATAGTCATTCCATTTGCCGAGCCGGGATTGCCAGCCAAGTAATCGATTTCGTATTCTGGGACACGGAAACGGAGATGACCTATGAGCGACCAACAGGCAATCAGATATCACGCCAATATCGTCATGACCCGGCTTGACGATCTGTGCCCGGCAGCACGCAACGCCCGGACCCATTCGCAAAAGCAGGTGCAGCAGATTGCCGACAGCATCCGCCGCTTCGGCTTCACCAATCCGGTGCTGGTCGACGAGGAGCGCGCGATCCTTGCCGGCCATGGCCGGGTTGAGGCAGCCAGACTGCTCGGCATTGCTGAAGTGCCCACCTTGTGCATCGCCGATCTGACGCCCGAAGAGCGGCGGGCCTATACGCTTGCCGACAACAAGCTCGCACTGAATGCTGGCTGGGACGTCGAGCTTCTCGCGCTCGAACTGGAAGATCTGGTGGCGCTCGATTTCGAGATGGAGCTGACCGGGTTCAGCGCCACTGAAATCGACCTCACGCTCGACACCGCGAAGAACTCCTCGGTCGAGGGTGCGGATACCGACGCCGATTGTATTCCTCCACCAGGTGCGCATCCTGTCTCGAAACAGGGCGATCTGTGGGAGCTGGGCCGCCACCTGCTTTTGTGCGGTGACGCGCGAAACAGTGACGATTTTGCGCGGTTGATGGGCGACCGTAACGTCGATCTGGTCTTCACCGACCCTCCCTACAATGTGCCCATCGATGGCCACGTCTGCGGGAGCGGACGAATCCGCCACCGGGAATTCGCCATGGGTGCGGGCGAAATGTCGGCCGAACAATTCACGCGCTTTCTCGAAGTGACGCTGGGCAATGCCTGTCGCCATTTGCGCACTGGCGCCATTCTCTATGTCTGCATGGACTGGCGACACATGCGCGAGCTGTGCGAGGCGGGTGATGCTCTGGCGCTCGAACTCAAGAATCTGGTGGTCTGGAACAAGACCAATGGCGGTATGGGCACTTTCTATCGCTCGAAGCACGAACTGATCTTTGTCTTCAAGCATGGCGACGGACCGCATGTGAACAATTTTGGGCTGGGCGAGAGCGGCCGCTATCGGACCAATGTCTGGGACTATGCCGGGATCAGCTCTATCTCGGCCACCCGCGGCAATGAGCTCGAAATGCACCCGACCGTCAAGCCAACAGCGCTCGTCAGTGATGCGCTGAGAGACTGTTCGAAGCGCGGCGACCTCGTGCTCGATCCTTTTGCAGGTTCGGGCACCACGCTGATCGCGGCCCAGGCGACGGGTCGCACCGCGCATCTGATCGAGTTTGACCCGTTCTATTGCGACACCATCCTGCGTCGGTTCCAGGCCTACACCGGGAAGGTGCCGCGGCTTACCGGGACCGGCGAGAGCTTCGAAACGGTCGAACAGCAGCAGACGCGGGAGCAGGTATCATGAGCAACGACAATGATGACGAGTACAAGGTGGGCTACGGCAAACCTCCCCTTGGAACTTGTTTCGTTAAGGGACAATCCGGCAATCTCCTGGGTCGACCACCTAAGCGACGGAAAAGCGAGCAATGTGATCTTCCCGTCGTCCTACCTTCTGCAAAGCTGTTCGAGGAGGAAGCCCGGCGCGAAGTGTCGGTGAAGTCGGGCGACCGGCAGGAGATCATGCCAGCGATCCAGGCCGTGATGCGGGCCCAGCACCACAAGGCGATGAGCGGCAGTGTCTACGCGCAGCGCGCGGTGCTCGAACGCGTGACGCGGAACGAGCTTATCGAATTTTCACGGCGGCGGACGCTTTTTGAATTCTGGCAGGACTATGTTCGGAAAGCGAGAGGATCAATTACGCGTGCTGCCGCCAGAGGTGAGGAAGAACCACCGTTCATCCCGCATCCCGGAGACCTTGAGTTCGACTATGATGAACTTACGGTTTGCGTTGCGGGACCGATAAACAGTGACGAATATGCCCGGATCGAACATATCCGGCATCTAAGCGATCTTGTCTATGAAATGTCCGTGTTCGACACCACCGCAGCGAACTTTGATGCCAGCGATCCGCAGCGCTCGCGCGTAGATATCTGGCTGCTACATTTCGCATGGCTGCAGAGCCAGCTTCCCCGGCGCCTTCGGGGCGTGAGCGACAAGCTGCAGGCAGAGGTAGCTCAGCGCATCTACAGGCGCGGGTATCGCTGGAAAGCGGATCTCAAGGAGCGCTTTTCCAAAATGGGTTTGCCGTTTCTGCAATTTGGACCAGGCTCTTTAACCTGGCCGATCGGCGATTTGAAGGAAGCTATGGCAATTTTACCGCCAGCAACCGGTTGAATTTGTCAGAACGGCAAGCAAGCGTGTGCACATAGGAGGCAGGTCTCGGCCCGACGCGGAGTTAGCGGCGAATTTTGGCAATGCCTGGACACTTGATTTTCAAACCTGCACTTCGGCGTGGCAGAGTGCCGCAAGACACCGCCCTGTTCCTCGTGCACGGCATCGGGCTCGCCGAGTTTGAGGGCCATCGTTATGCCGCACCCTATGCCGTGGTAGACCCGGCGCGTTTCGGAATCGGCACCGCGCTGGCCGAAGGCATGGTTGCATTGGCGGCAAAGCGTCAACGCCTGCACTTGCGGAGAGGCGTACACTGTAAGGTCCGCATTTGTCGATTTTGATCCAAAGCCGTCAGTCTGCTTCGTCCAACATAGCGGCCGTTCCAATTCTAGCATTCTGACGCCCGTTTTCGGGAAATCGGCATTGAAGTGGAAATGGCGGAAATGAGGGCGCGAAGCTGCTCTTCAGGATGATAATGGCGAAGTATGTTGATCCGCCGGAATATTGCAATCAGCTGGCCCCGGCGTATTTCACTCGTTAGGCTGACGCCGCCATGTTCACACCGCCCGCCAGCCAGGAACCGGTTGCCAGTTCGGTGAACTGGATTTCCAGTACATTGCTGGGCGAAGTGGCGGTCACGCTTTGCGTGATCGCGATTGCTTTCGTCGGCTTCTCCATGCTGACCGGGCGGATATCGCTTCGGCGCGGCGGTCAGGTGATCCTTGGCTGCTTCATCTTGCTTGGCGCACCCCTGATAGCCAACACCATGCTGGGGGCCATGGGGTCAAACGAAGACAGTGGTATGGGTCGTGCCGACACGGTGGTCTATGAGACGCAACCGCGTGAAGAACTCCCCCCAGCCGACTACAACCCATATGCTGGAGCCTCGCTGAGGCGTGGTTATGCCGATGGCCAGTAACCTGTCCAAGCCCCACGATCCGCAAAACGGGAAGCCTGCCGTTCAAGGGTCTATAGTGCTCTCGACTCGGTAACCGAGCTCGACTCGTGCATTGGATTGAATATCTCTGGCAATTTCTCCGAGTCGCGCACGATCAGGTTTGTCCTTCCAAGGAAAAAGCTCCTCGATTTGCAAATAAAGTTTGGCCGGTTTCTGACGGAAATGCGCCAATTTCGGGCAAACGCCTTGGCAATGCAGTATTCATTCGCTTGACGATCAGTCAACTCTCTGAAAGCTTGAGGTTTCTGGCGGGCAAGGAGCGGCTATGGCGCATCGGCGATCTCCGATTTCAGCATTTTCAGTGATCCTGTTATGCGGGGTCGCGACTGCGGCCCTGGCCCAGGATCCCGAGAGTTATAGCTATGACTCGCTTGGACGCCTCATCGAGCGGGAAACGACAGGCGGCCCAAACAACGGCCAAGTGCTCTCCCTTTGCTACGATGCTGCAGGGAATCGCACTCAGCTAGTCACCAATTCAAACGGCACTTCCAATCACTGCGATCCAGGCACTGGTGTGACGCCCACGCCCACGCCTACGCCCACGCCCACTCCCACGCCATCGAACAGTCCCCCAACAGCTAATCTCGATCTTATCTCGGGGGCGTGTCTGACTGAAGGTTCCATTGATGTGGCGGCGAACGACACAGACCCGGAAGGCAATACCCCGCTGACCGTGACCGGACTTGTTCAACTCAGTGGCAATGCAAGCGCCATAATCATGTTAAATAACATGGTGCAGGTTTCCTTTGACGGCGACTATGACTTCTCGGTTTTTTCCTACACGGTCCAGGATTCACTTGGCAATTCGGCCACAGGCGAACTGAATGCCTCGACCAATACGAGTTGCTACGTGGGGGGAGGCCCTCCCCCTCCGTGACTCGGAAAACGGAGTTTTCCGAATTTGCTTCAACCCTGCCCAGAACTTAGGCGGCGACCAATATGATCAAGCTTTTGCAGACAGCTGGTATTGCGCTCTTCGCGACAATAATGGTTCCCATGGGTGCGGCTGCCCAAACCGTCTCGGTTGTTGAAGCCAGGCAAAATCCAGCGGAACGCGGCGTTGAGCCGATCTGTATGATCGAGATGCGTGACGGCGAAGGAAGAGTAATCAGCAACGAAAGCCGCGCCGGTGGCGGGGGTAGCGTGATCGCCATCTGTGACGGCAGCAGCTACTTCCTCGGCCAAGCGGATGGCTTCGTGATGATGCCGCACAGGGATTCAGGAGCGATTGCTGTCGTAGTCGGTCGCGAAAACGACAGGAAGATCTGGTTATTGTCCCGGCGCGGTGACGGCGGGATATTGGTCGAAGATCTGACCTTTGAGTTTGCGCGAGCCGTGGGCCAATCGGCTACCGCGAGCCTCGCGGATGTGCGGGTCAATCTTGGGCGCTTTCGCGCGACTGGCGTGATCGCAGCGGAGCCGATCATTACCAGCGAGCAAGGTACACGCTCGGCAACGGCTGCGGAGGTATCTTTTGCTGAACGCCTGATTTTGGAGCGGCAGGCTTTTGACACTTCGGGGGGCGTGCAATGAGAGCGAGGGGGGTGGCAGAAGAGTCTGGTCGCTTGAGAAGGTCGCGCTCGCTGGCGGCTTGGGTTGCGCTTCTCGCAGCCGTTTTCCTGGCTTTCTTCGCGGCACTTCCCGCCCAGGCTCAGGTTGCCGCGCCGCCGGAGAATCCCGTCGTTGATTCGTATCAGGTCAACTTGCCTACTGGCGAGGTTATCATGCAGCGGCCCGGAGTATCGATCAGGCCCGGTGGTCATCATGGGCTCAGCTTCTCGGAGGTCTGGGTCGATAACGGGTGGCGGATCCTTGAGATGCCAACCATCAGTGGAAGCACGAACCTCGTTCTGATTTCTTACATGGGCTCAAGCGCATCATTTGAAAATGATGGCTTGGGCAACTACAGCCCGACCTTCGAGAATGGTTCGACCCTGACGTATTCGGCTTCGAACGACACATACACCTACGTTAGCAGCGACGGCATGCAAATTGTTTTCGCTGAGTTCCAATTTGTCGAGTATTTCTATCCTTCGCAATCCAATCTCGGCTATCCGCAGACCATCACTTTTCCGGACGGAGTGACCCACACTTTTCATTACCAGCGAAGCTATTACGATCTGAATGGTATCACTGGATGGCAACGCTGGCTGACGTCTATTACGAGCAATACCGGATACCAGATCAAGCTGACATACTCGGGCAATGCGGGCTATCCATTTGGTTCGCCGAACGCAATGCGGGTCGCCACCGCTACTGCGATCAACAATGCGGTCGAGTATTGCGATCCCGTTGGGAGCTGCTCCGGCCTCACAGGCAATTGGCCGACGGTTACATATGCCAGCGATGGCAGCGCGGTCACCAATCCGCACGGAGAGACCACAAATTATTCCTATGGCGGGCCCGGGGGACGCCTGTCAGCAGTCCGGCGGCCAGGCGCTGCCTCCGACACCGTGACTTTCGCCTATAATGGCGCGAACCAGGTTTCGAGCGTTTCGACGGGCGGCAGTAGCTGGACTTACGCCTATACGACGACGACCACCACCGTCACCAACCCCGATGCGGGCACCAGCTCAATCACTGTCAACGCGCTCGATCAGGTTACGGCGCAACAGACGGCGGGGCAGACGACCAACTTCGACTATTGCGAATCCACCGATACCAATTGCCCGGTCGGCTTGCTGCGATGGTCGCAGACACCTGAGGGGCAAACAACCACCTATGCCTATGACGCGCGCGGCAATGTCACCTCCGTGGTGGCGCGGGACAGCACCGGAGCTAACCCGATCACCAACGGCGCGACCTATCTGGCGACCTGCACCAATCCCGTGATCTGCAACCTGCCCACCAGCACCACCGATGCCACAGGTCAGGTCACCAACTACACCTACAACGCCACCCACGGCGGAGCGACGCAGGTGCAGTTGCCGGCGGCGGCATCGGGGCAGCCTCGCCCGACCACAACGGTCGCTTATACTACCGCGACTGCGCGCTATCTGACTGGTCCTTCCACCTGGACCACGTCTTCCAATCTGCACGTCCCCCAGCAAACCAGTAGCTGCCGCACCGCTGCCACCTGTGCGGGCACCGTGAACGAACAGATCGTGCAGTTTGCCTACCCGGTTTCGACAGCCGCCAACAATGCTCTGCCGCTCTCGGTCACCACCAAGCTCGGCAATAACACGCTAACGGCCACTTCGACGGTGACGTACAACAGCCTCGGCCAGGTCACGAGCGTTGACGGGCCACTCAGCGGCACAGCCGACACGTCCTACAATATCTACAGCACGGCCGGGCGCACGCTCGGAAGTGTCAGCGCCGATCCCGATGGCGCAGGCGCGCTGCCGCGACTGGCCACGCGCATCACCTATGCCAACGGGCTGGTGACCAGTCAGGAAAGCGGCACCAGCACCGGCACCAATCTCAGCACCTTCACTCCCGATCAGCGGCAGGATATCGAATATGATGTCTGGGGTCGGCCGATCATCCAGCGGCATCGGGATGTGACGGGCACCACGCAACATTCGGTGGTGCAGGTCGCCTACGACAATATGGGCCTGATCGAATGCAGCGCCCAGCGGATGAATGCGGCCCTCACCACCACCGTGCTGCCCGCCGCCTGCACGCCGATGACTGCCGGGATCAGCGGGACGGATCGCATCTCGCAGCGGGTCTATGACGCCTATGGCCGCATCACCCAGGTGCGCTCCGCTGTCGGCTCCACGCTCGAACAGGCGACGCAGACGCTCTCATGGCGCACCGCAGCGGGCCAGAACGGGCAGATCGACTGGGTCGAGGATGCCGAGGGCAACCGCACCACCTATCTCTATGACGCCTATGGCCGTCTGTATCAGACCCGCTTCCCCAGCACGACGATCGCGCATACTTCCAACGCGGCGGATTACGATCAGGTCAGTTTCGACGCCTTCGGAAGGGTCAACCAGTTCCGCACCCGGCGCGGAGAGACCTTCGGCTTCACCTTCGACAGTCTGGGGCGCACCACCCGCGTCGATGTCCCCACCCGCGCAGGGCTCGCCGCCACGCATACGCGCGATGTCTTCTATGGCTACGATCTGTTCGGCAACATGGAATACGCCCGGTTTGACAGTGCCGCCGGGCAAGGCATCACCAACACGTTCAACGCGCTCGGTCAGCTACTCACAGCTTCGAACAATATGGACGGCACCGCGCGGACGCTCAGCTATCAGTATGATATTGCGGGCAGGCGCACGCGCATCACCCATCCCGATGGCCAGTACTTCGTCGATGCCTATGACGTGCTCAACCGCCTGACCAACCTGCCCCAGCAGAGCACCACCGCGCTCGGTACCCGTACCTATACCGCACAAGGGCGCCCGCTGGCGGCAAGCTGGACCAATGGAACAACATCGGCGAACCAGTCCTCTTGGAGCTTCGATGCCGCTGGTCGCCTTTCTGGCATCACTATCGACCTCAACGGCACCGCCAGCGATGTGAACTGGAGCTTCGCCAGCAATCCCGCTGGCCAGCTGGCGAGCGAGACGCGCAGCAACAATGCCTATGCCTTTGGCGATCATGTGCCGTTCAATCTCGATTACACGGTGAACGGGCTGAACCAGTACAGCGCGGTGGGGGCGACGGCCTATGCCTATGACACCAACGGCAACCTCACCTCGGACGGCAGCAAGACCTACAGCTACGATACCGAGAACCGCATGGTCAGCGCGGTCTCGACTGCGGGCACTGTTGGCCTGCGGTATGATCCGCTCGGGCGGCTGTATGAGGTGACCGACACCAGCGGCAGCCAGCGCCGTCTGTATTACGACGGGGCCGATCTGGTGCTGGAGTACTCTGGCAGCACCGGCACCCTGCTGCGGCGGTTTATGCACGGGGCCAGCTCAGGCGATGATGCGCTGCTGTGGTATGAAGGCTCCACCGTCAGCAACGCCACAAGGCGGCATCTGCACGCCGACCGGCTCGGCTCGATCGTCGCGGTGACCGATTTTCAGGGCTATCTCCTCGCCGCCAACGCCTATGACGAATTCGGGGTGCCCGATCAGAACAACATCGGCCGCTTCCAGTATACCGGCCAGGCCTGGGTTCCCGAGCTGGGGATGTTCTACTATAAGGCCCGCATGTACTCCCCCACCCTGGGCCGCTTCATGCAGACCGACCCCATCGGCTATGGCGACGGGATGAACATCTACGCCTATGTCGGGAATGATCCGGTGAATGGGGTGGATCCAACGGGGTTGAAGACATGCACCGGATCCCGGATTGAGCGGCCGGATTCGTATGACTGCAATGCAATGTTTGCAGGCACGGGACCTGCTGAGGCTTCCGTCAACACAAGCCTTGCATCGGGTGGTGGTGGTGGTGGAGGAGGACTGAAGGGAAAAATTGTTGTAAGTGCTCCTGGGAGTAGCTCTACGATAATTGTCAGATCTGGCGGAAGCGCCTCCGATGATGCGAATAGGATCGTCGTATCGGCAACCAGAGTGACCGTGACCTTCAGAGGAGTGGCAAACAATTTTTTGGATCATTTGGGAGCGGGTCAGGATGCATCTGGGTCTGAAAATGGAAATATTCGGTGCTACACGAGCCCTCGCTCTGGGCAAACTGTCTGTGGTAATGGTGAAGGAGTGACCTGCGTTTTTCAAAGAGGTGAAACAATGAGAGATGCAGTTTGTACGCGATTTCACCCCGAGTTTGTTCGTAGTTTCGAGCAAGGGGACGAATTGCTTGAGCCAATTATTGGCCCCATATGTCGGATTGGCGCAACGATCTTCACTGTCTTGCTTGGCGGAAAACTAAAAACACTCTTCGGACAGGCAGCTGTAGCAGGCGGGGGCGCTGCTGCTGTGGAAACGTGCCCTGATTGAAGGACTGCAAAGGTGCAACTGAAACGCTTACTCTTTTTGGTCCCCTTGACCGCATACCTCGTTTTGACCGAGTTTTTTCGAAGCTATTATATCGAAAACACAAATATTTTTTTTCGTATCATTATTTCTACACTACTGATCTTATTGTCTTTAAGATTATTTTTGTATGGAGGGTGGTTAGCAAAAAGTAACAAGAGTTGAGCCCATGGGCAATATTGGGTCGATGCCTATGACGTCCTCAACCGCCTGACCAATCTGCCACAGCACGGTGCCACCGCGCTCGGCACCCGCACCTATACCGCACAAGGGCGCCCGCTGGCGGCAAGCTGGACCAATGGCACATTGTCAGCAAACCAGTCCTCTTGGAGCTTCGATGCCGCTGGTCGCCTTTCTGGCATCACTATCGACCTCAACGGCACCGCCAGCGATGTGAACTGGAGCTTCGCCAGCAATCCCGCCGGACAACTGGCGAGCGAGACGGGCAGCAATGATGGCTATGCGTTTGGCGATCACGTGCCGTTCAATCTCGATTACACGGTGAACGGGCTGAACCAGTATAGCGCGGTTGGCGCTACCGCCTACGCCTATGATACCAACGGCAATCTCACCTCGGATGGCACCAAGACCTACAGCTACGATACCGAGAACCGCATGGTCAGCGCGGTCTCGACTGCGGGCACGGTGGGGCTGCGGTATGATCCGCTCGGGCGGCTCTATGAGGTGACCGACACCAATGGCAGCCAGCGCCGTCTGTATTACGACGGGGCCGATCTGGTGCTCGAATACTCGGGCAGCACCGGCACCATGCTGCGGCGGTTCGTGCATGGGGCCAGCGCTGGCGATGATGCACTGCTGTGGTATGAAGGCTCCACTGTGAGCAACGCCACACGGCGGCATCTGCACGCCGACCGGCTCGGCTCGATCGTCGCCGTCACCGATTACCAGGGCAATCTCCTCGCCGCCAACGCCTATGACGAGTTCGGCGTGCCCGATCAGAACAACATGGGCCGCTTCCAGTACACCGGGCAGGCCTGGGTTCCCGAACTGGGGATGTTCTACTACAAGGCGCGGATGTACTCGCCCACCCTCGGCCGCTTCATGCAGACCGACCCCATCGGCTACGGCGACGGGATGAATATGTACGCCTATGTCGGGAATGACCCGGTGAACGGGGTGGATTATTGGGGACTACAGGATGGTGATCCTGACTTTGGAGGTATCGATTGTGCCGTTAACATTTGCGTTCCAGGGTCACCACCTCCGCCGCTAGATCTTCGAAGGTGGAGCTCTGTTTTCACGCTCGCCGATTTCTGCGATGCAATTGGAGGCTGCTGGGTATTTGGTCCCACTGAAAACACAATTTTTGTCTTTGGTGATGGTGGCGGGCGGCGTACTCGTAGTCCGCGCAGACCAATAGCACGAATACGATACTGGCTTGGTATTGACCCATGTGATGGTACGAGCTCAGCTCCAGGAGCTGAGGGCTACACGCCATACCCAATCGATGAACGCTCGGTGGGGACAGCAATTGCACATGCATTGGAAGTTCATGGTGGACTTAGGTCGAACAAAAGTGTTTTTTCCGATAGATTCAATAGTGC
This sequence comes from Alteraurantiacibacter sp., assembly GCA_041740775.1. Classification (GTDB taxonomy): domain Bacteria; phylum Pseudomonadota; class Alphaproteobacteria; order Sphingomonadales; family Sphingomonadaceae; genus Alteraurantiacibacter. The sequence goes on from JBGSLI010000133.1 coordinate 14,915, forward strand.
AGATGAGCTAGCATTCGCGATCTGGTTCGCCGTTCAATCTAATCCCGTACGAAATCTGAGCGGGGCGTCAGTGTACACGGTCGATATGGGAGTCGAAACTGGACATGATGCAAAGAATGGCGGGTATACGAGCTATTTGACAGTCTACGTTAGAAGAACGGGTGGCATCGGTTACGTTGGAACAGTTTTTCCTGGATGCAGTAGGTAGATGATTATTAAAGTTTCTTTCACATCATCTGAAACATCGACGGACAAGTTAGTCGAATTTGCGCCTTATCATATTTCTAATATTCTTAACAAATATAGCTTTCCTTGTAAATTAATCCTGGAAATACAGGGAAGAGGAACTGCTCGGAAAAAGAATTTCGTAATCGACGAATACTTTGAAAGTCAGATTTTGTGCATCATTCATTTATCAGCACTATTGATACTAATTGAGAAGTTAAAATTGAGAATATTTTCTTTAGAATATAGACCAATTTTTGATGTATCGTTTGAAAATGGTTTCATGCTTTTTTCACGTGCCGGCTTTTCCTCTATTCAGGAGAGAGAAAATATTATAAGCAATTTAGTTTCTGTGATCGAATTTATTTATGAACAGAGCGATTCAGATCTTAAATTATTTAGAAGTGATATTAAAAATGCGGCGATCTTGCTTGCGCAAGATCTAACTACGTTCGGTCATTAATTCTGCAAGAGGAATTTCTATCAGTTCGTAAAAGTTTACTCATGAAATCTCACTTCGGATGGCAGCAAGACCTACACCTACGATACCGAGAACCGCATGGTCAGCGCGGTCTCGGGCGGCGGCACTGTTGGCCTGCGCTACGATCCGCTGGGGCGGCTTTATGAGGTGACCGACACCAATGGCAGTCAACGCCGCCTTTATTACGACGGGGCCGATCTGGTGCTCGAATATTCGGGTACCGGCACCCTGCTGCGGCGGTTTATGCACGGGGCCAGCTCAGGCGATGATGCGCTGCTGTGGTATGAAGGCTCCACTGTGAGCAACGCCACACGGCGGCATCTCCATGCCGACCGGCTCGGCTCGATCGTCGCCGTCACCGATTACCAGGGCAATCTCCTCGCCGCCAACGCCTATGACGAGTTCGGCGTACCCGATCAGAACAACCTCGGCCGCTTCCAGTATACCGGCCAGGCCTGGGTTCCCGAACTGGGGATGTTCTACTATAAGGCCCGCATGTACTCCCCCACCCTGGGCCGCTTCATGCAGACCGACCCCATCGGCTATGGCGACGGGATGAACATGTACGCCTATGTCGGGAATGATCCGGTGAATGGGGTTGATCCGACTGGGTTGAAGACTTGCACGGGCTCCCGGATTGAGCGGCCGGATTCGTATGACTGCAATGCAATGTTTGCAGGGACTGGGCCGGCTGAGGCTTCCGCCAACACAAGCGTTGCATCAGGTGGTGGTGGAGCCTCCAGGGGTGGCGCAAGCAACACAATCATCGTGACCGCAAGGGGAAGCGGATCGGGGAGACTTGTCAGCGCGGGCGGAAGCTCATCGGCTGATGCGAGTACAATCCGTGTCAATGCTGAACGCGTTGTATTCAGCGTGCTGCCGAAAGATATTTCCGACCACCTCGGGCAAGGTGACCCGTTTGATTGGCTTCGTGATACAGCGGAACGGGGGGCAATATACTGGTATGACTTTTTTACTCCCGACGCTTGTGGACGGACAACTGATAGTGAACAAAACCCATGTGGTTTAAGGGAAGATTTAGCCGTACAAGAAGCGCACAGAAATCCTGGCGCAGTAAGGATAATGCAAGGGCAAATTAACGATTGGAGATACCCTGAGCCTAGATTTGGTAAATATCAATGGGTCCATCGCTATCAGTCCCGCGGTCAAGATAGAATCATAACGGTACATTTTTGGAGGGATCATCTGACGGACGAAGAATTTGGTTTTAAGATCAAGATTCCGGGATCATAAAAATGTACAATTTAGCGATTTGCAAACCAAGTGAATTATTAGTTGATGCATGTCTTTATTACAGATCTTTGGATTGCATAGGAGCGATATCGGCTGAGGATTGGGTCAAAATAGCAATTGATCTAATTGATCGCGATAGTCCCCAGTTTTTATACGATATTGCTCTTTGCTCAAGTAGCGATATTTTAGAAATCAAAGATTTACTCAATCTTGCATGGAGACACTTCTTGGTTCCGGAAGTAGACAATTTAAAGGCTATTCAGATTATCGCGAAACAAGAAGTTCTTTTGAGATATGATGCAAGTTTCTCAAATGTGGAACTTATTAGCGACGTAGCAAACTTCATTGATGAATTTTGCAAGGGTCATGACCATTTTTTTGATGAAATTTTGTATCTCGCATCTGAAATTGAAGATGCAGGATTTATACGAGAGCCATTGGGTGAACAAATTAATTCTGTCCTTTCGCGATTTGTTGCATCGGTGTAGTGCGCAAAGCAAGCGCAACAGGCATGAATTTCGGGGACAGTATGCCTATTTCAGCCCTATCCCACCAATGGCAATCTCACCTCGGATGGGACCAAGACCTACACTTACGATACCGAGAACCGCATGGTCAGCGCGGTCTCAACTGCTGGCGCAGTGGGCCTGCGCTACGATCCGCTCGGGCGGCTCTATGAGGTGACCGACACCAATGGCAGCCAGCGCCGCCTCTATTACGATGGCCACGATCTGGTGCTCGAATACTCGGGCACCGGCACGCTGCTGCGGCGGTTTGTGCACGGCCCCTCAGCGGGGGATGATGCGCTGTTGTGGTATGAGGGCTCCACGGTCAGCAACACCACAAGGCGGCATCTGCATGCCGACCGATTGGGCTCGATCGTCGCGGTGACCGATTACCAGGGCACTCTCCTCGCCGCCAACGCCTATGACGAGTTCGGCGTGCCCGATCAGAACAATCTGGGCCGCTTCCAGTATACCGGGCAGGCGTGGGTTCCCGAACTGGGGATGTTCTACTACAAGGCCCGCATGTATTCCCCCACGCTGGGCCGCTTCATGCAGACCGACCCCATCGGCTACGGCGACGGGATGAACATCTACGCCTATGTCGGGAATGATCCGGTGAATTTCGTTGATTACTGGGGTTTGAAGGATGGGGATCCTTGTACCACAAGCGGTGGTAATTCTGGAACAGAGCAAGAGGATGGCAGTTGCCCAGAAGGAAGCGGGCCGATCCTTGTGACCGATAATCGGTTTTGTGATGTATTTTGTCGTCTCGGCGACTGGTTTGCGGCAACTCCTTATTTTGGCCCTCCGTCTGGTGGAGCGGCTGGGCGGGGACCAGATCTTGCAGTTGTACCGCCGGATGTTGCCTGTCCTGTTGGTCAACCTGCGGTGATAACCGCTCCCTTTGGCGAGATGAGGCGTCGTGGTCCACATCAAGGAGTAGACCTTCGTGCTCGTGAGGGCGCTCCCATCTACGCTCCATTTGAAGGAAACGTCCGCACTATTTCTTCGGAAATAGACGGTGGAGATTCGATATGGATCGACAACGCAGACGGAAGCGTTTCCGGATTTGCTCATACAGGCGCAGTAAGCGGACTGCGTCAAGGGCAAGCAGTTCAGCCTGGTCAACAAATCGGAGTTTCAAATGGTACTGGGACTACTAACGCGCACCTGCACTTGTCACACCGGGTAACCCCAAGTTCGCCCAGATCTGATCCACTGGCGACACCAATTGGAGGAGCCTGTAATGCTACGCCCAAATAACATGTTCTTGGGCTGTCTTCTGCTCGCATCATGTTCTTCGTCAACGCTTATCGAGGAGACCGTTCCTTCAGAGAACGCTCAAGGCTCGCCAAATGAACTTGCGGAAGCAGTTGAAAGGTTTTCAGAAATTGTATTGTCGGGAGAATTCGAGCGTCTGAGGAGCGTTCTCTTTTCTGATGAAATCACGTTCGATCAGGATGGCGATATCGAAGAAGGCATCGCTTGCTTCCTTCATTGGACCGATAGCTGTAGATCCGAAACTCATCATGTAGTTGACATACTTAAGAGTGATCATTTCGTATATTACTATCACATTGACGATAATTCTGTTATCGTATCATTCATAGAAGAAGATTCTAGAATAATTTTTTACGAAAATCCCTCATTGTTTCTAGAAAACAATTATCTTTCAGAGTATTTTTCCTGCCATTTCCTGAAGAGAGGGAGTGAGTGGTTTTTGAAGGAAAGTGTGTGCTTCTCAGAAACCGAAGGGCCATTTCAGCAAGAGCCGGAAGTATAGGCCTTCGGCTGGACATTTCCGGGAGCACTATACTGAATCGACAGTCGCTCGTGCTCTTGGCATCTTCCTCCAATGGCCCGCTTGTCCCGCATCGTGATTCCGTGACGTCGGCAGCCCGGCTTTCTGCCGGATCAAATGTGCCATTGGCAAGGTGAGCCAAGCGGAGAAGGTCGAGCGTCCGCCACGTTGCAAATCCAGCAGATTCTTGCAGACTCCCAACCGTTCCAGCGCGAAGATATAGCTGCCGCCTCTCTTCCAACCACATCACCTAACTTCACCTTGCAATCGCTCGCAAATAGGGCGACGCTGCGACAGAAAGGAGTCGGGTAAACTGGCCGAGAACCTGCGCAGCGACACGCTTTTCGTGGCCTTGACGCGTCCGCAGATGTTTGCGGGGGTGACCTTTTCGTTTTTCGTCATCAATGCGGTGGTGGCAGTTGAACTGTTCCTGATTTTCAAGAGCTTCTGGATACTGCTGGTCGCGCTCGCGATTCACGGTGCCGGGATGATCGTTTCCCTGCGCGAACCGCGCATTGTCGATCTGTGGCTCACACGGATGCGGCATTGTCCGCGCGTCAAGAACCATGCGCATTGGCGCTGCAATTCGTACCGCCCATGAGCAAGAGGCGCAAACTGGCCCGGCGGGAGGCCCCGGCGGGATTACACCTGCCCTATGCGCGGCACCTCGATCCGGCGACGATCGAAACGCGCGATGGACTGCTGCTGCAGGTGATCCGCATTGCCGGCTTCCATTTCGAAACCGCCGATAGCGAGGAACTGAATTACCGTGCGCAATTGCGCGATGCGATGCTGCGTGCGCTCGGCAATTCGCGCTTTGCCGTCTATCACCATGTCGTCCGGCGGCGAGCGGATGTTTATCTCGATGGCGAGTTTCAGGACCGTTTCAGCCAGGGGCTGGACGCGCGCTGGCGGCAGCGGCTGGGGGCGAAGAACCTCTACGTCAACGATCTGTTCCTCACCATCGTGCGTCGCCCGCTGCCGGGCCGTATCGGCTTGGTCGAACGGCTGGGAAACTGGTTCGGGAGCAAGAGCGCGAGCCGCAATGCGGCGCTGATCGCGGGCGAGAAGCAGGCGCTCGACAATGCGCGCGAGGCGCTGGTTTCGGCGCTGCGGCAATATGATCCGCGCCTGCTGACGGCCTATGACACGGCGGATGGCGAACGGTCAGAACCGCTCGAATTCCTGTCCTACCTCTACAACGCCGATATGCGCCCGGTTGGCCTGCCGCATGGCGATCTGGGCCATCACATACCCGCACGGCGGGTGAGTTTCGGGCTGGATACGGTGGAACTGGCTCCGGCGGGGCCACTGAAGCGGCACTTCATGGCGCTGGTCTCGATCAAGGATTATCCCGGCCGCACCATGCCCGGCATGTTCGACGAACTCTATCGCCTGCCGTTCGAACTCGATGTGACGCAGAGCTTCGCCTTTGTCGAACGCACGGCAGCACTCGGGCGGATGAATCTGGCGCTGCGGCGGATGCGCTCGGCTGAGGATGAGGCGATTTCGCTGCGCGATGAGCTGGCCGAAGCCAAGGATGAGGTGGCGGCGGGCCGCGCAGGGTTTGGCGAACACCACACCACCATTGCCGTCCATGCCGACGATCTCAAATTGCTCGATGGGCAGGTGGCCGAGGTGATCGCGCTGCTCGCCGATCTGGGCATCAATGGCGTGCGCGAGGATCTGGCGCTGGAACCGACATTCTGGGCGCGCTTCCCGGCGAACTTTAAATATGTCGCGCGGCGCGGGCTGGTCTCGACCACCAATTTCGCCGGGCTTGCATCCTTGCACAATTTCCCCACCGGGCGCGCGCATGGCAATCACTGGGGCGATGCGGTGACGCTGTTCGAAACCACGGCTGCGGGCCCCTATTACTTCAATTTCCACCAGCGCGATCTGGGCAATTTCACCGTCATCGGCCCGTCGGGCAGCGGCAAGACGGTGGTGCTGAATTTCCTCCTCGCGCAGGCGCGACGGTTCGATCCGCGCATCATCTTCTTCGACAAGGATCGCGGGGCGGAATTGTTCATCCGCGCCATTGGCGGGCAGTATGATCGGCTGTCCTCGGATCGCGCCTCCGGCCTCAACCCGCTCCAACTGGCGGACAACCCGGCCAACCGCCACTTCCTGATCGAATGGCTTGCGCTGCTGGCGGGCGGCGCGGTGGAAGAGGAACTGGTACAGATCCGCGATGCGGTGGACACCAGCTTTACTCAGCCGCAAGAACGCCGCCGCCTGCGGTTTCTGGTCGAACTGTTCCGCGGCTCCTCGCGCCCGCACGCGCGCGATCTCTACGCAAGGCTGAAGCCGTGGTGGGGCGATGGCGAGCGGGCCTGGCTGTTCGACAATGAGCGCGACCGCACCGATCTGGCCGCCAAGGCGGTCGGCTTCGACATGACCTCGATCCTCGACGATCCGGCCTTGCGCACGCCCGCGCTGATGTATTTCTTCCACCGGGTTGAGGAACGCCTCGACGGTACTCCCGCCATCATCGTTGTCGACGAGGGGTGGAAGGCCCTCGACGACGAAGTGTTCGTCCGCCGGATCAAGGATTGGGAAAAGACCATCCGCAAGCGCAATGGCATCGTCGGCTTCGCCACCCAGAGCGCGCAGGATGCGTTGGAAAGCCGTATCGCCAGCGCCATTATCGAGCAGGCGGCAACGCAGATTTTCATGCTCAATCCCAAGGCGCGGGCGGAGGATTACATCAACGGCTTCGGCCTCACTCGTCACGAGTTTGATCTGGTCCGGACGCTGCCCGACAACTCGCACTGCTTTCTGATCAAGCACGGCAATGACAGCGTGGTGGCGCGGCTGGACCTTTCGGGCGAGCGCGATCTGCTCACCATCCTTTCAGGTCGCGAAAGCACGGTGCGTCTGTTCGACGAGCTGGTCGAAAGCACTGGGCCCGACCCGAAGGACTGGCTGGCCAAGCTGCTGGAACGGGCCGCCTGATGGCCTGTCCGCAAATCCTCACCGGGACCGAATTTGTCACCCGCATGGTGACGCATATCGATTGCCAGGCGCGCTATCTGGGCAGCTACGGCTATGAGGCACATGGCCAGCCGGGATCGCTGGCGGCCACCGCGATGACCGGACTGCTGACGCTGTTCATCGCCATCTGGGGCTTCCGCCTGCTGTTCGGTTATGCGCCCCAGGGGCGCGATGTGGTGGGCGATGTGCTCAAGGTGGGGATTGTGCTGACGCTGGCGTTCAGCTGGCCCGCCTTCCGCACCGTGGTGCACGATCTGGCGCTCGACGGTCCGGCAGAAATTGCCGCCTCGCTTTCCAATCCCGGCCTTGCCACCAGCGGTGCCGGTTTTGTCGAACGCTTGCAGGAAGTGGACAATGGCCTGCTGGCGTTGATTGACCTGGGGACCGGGCGCTGGTCGGACCAACTGGTCGAAGGGCAGACGGGCAATGCCAGCTTCGCCGGAACCGCTTTGCAGGACGATGCGGCGCTGGGCTGGGCGCGGCTCATTTATCTGGCGGGATTGATCGGATCGCTCGGTCTGCTGCGATTGCTGGCAGGGCTGCTGCTGGCGCTCGCGCCACTGGCGGCGGGGATGCTCTTGTTCGAACCCACGCGCGGTCTGTTCGCCGGATGGCTGCGCGGACTGGTGCTGACATTGCTGGGGTCAGTCGGTGTGACGGTGGTGCTGGCGGTGGAACTGGCGGTACTCGAGCCCTTCCTGCGCGATGCGCTTTATGTCCGCAGCAGCGGTTATGCGGCACCCAGCGCGCCGATCGAATTGTTCGCGATGATGGCGGGGTTCACGCTGGTGCAATTGCTGACGATCTGGCTGCTCGCCAAAGTCGCCTTCACGCGCGGCTGGGCCAATGCGCTGCGCCTGCCGGAGACGCTCGGAAGCGCGTTTGCGCAGCCAGCATTCGCCGGAACCGCGCCGCGCGAAGCACAGGTTTTCATCAACCGTGCTGATCGGATCGCCGAACAGGTGGAAAACCGGATGAGCTTCGAACAGAACCGCGAAGTGCGACTGCCCGCGTCCGCTGGGTCTGCCGGGGGGCGCAGCACGGCATTGGGCGGGTCGCTTGGCGCCGCCAGTGGACGCGAAGCTTCCCGCCTCCAGTCGCCCGAACGGTTGGGCAATTCCTATCGCCGCAACACGCATTCACGCTCGCTTTCGAGCCGCAGGAGGGACGGTTGACCGCCCACGAAAACTTTGATGACGACATCGCCATCGCCGACAGCTGGTCTGTCAGCGTGACCGAGGAGCTGGAGAAATCGCGCCGCAATGCGTGGATTGTTGCCAGCGTTTCTGCGGCCATTGCGCTGCTGCTGGCGATCGCGCTGGTGATCCTGCTGCCGCTCAAACAGGTCGAGCCCTATACGCTGCTGGTCGATCGGCAGACCGGCAATGTCGAAGCGCTTGCCCCGCTCGATGAGCAGATCGTCGCTCCCGATGAAGCGCTCACCCGCAGCTTCCTGGTGCAATATGTCATCGCCCGTGAAAGCTATGATTACGCCGATCTGCAGAGTGATTACGCCAAAGTGGGCTTGTGGACCGCAGGCGACGCGCGGCGGCAATATGAAAACATGATGCGCGCCGGAACCCCCGGCAGTCCGATCACCGCCTATGGTTCGCGCACGAGCGTTGCAGTTGAAGTTCGCAGCGTGTCCTCGCTGTCGGCGGACCGGGCGCTGGTGCGCTATTCCACCACCATCACCGATGTCGGCGGGCAGCCGCAGTCCGCGCAGCACTGGGCGGCGGTGGTGGATTACGCCTTCACTGGCGCGGAAATGAGCGAGCAGGATCGCTACCTCAATCCGCTCGGCTTCCAGGTTACCCGCTATCGCCGCGATGCCGAGACCCTGCCCGAAGCACCACTATTGCCCGCCCCGGCGCAACAGGCTCCCGAGCCCGCCGAATGAGAATTCTCACAGCCTTCCTGCTCCTCGCACTTGCCCCTGCTGTGCAGGCACAGACCGTACCCGATCTGGAGCTCGACAATCCGCGCATCCAGACGGTGCAATGGCAGGACGGGATGGAAGTGCTGCTCACCGTGATGCCCGCCAGCGGGGTGACGCTAATGCTGGAAGCGGGCGAGACGATCGAGCGGGTGACGCTGAGCGACGAGTTCGCTTTCAATGTAAGAGTATCGCCCGAGGGCAACAGCCTGATCCTGCTCGCCGAACGCGAAGCGGTCGCCGGACGGATGGTCGTCGATACCGACCGCCGAACCTATCCCTTCACGCTCCGCACAGGGGAAGGACTCACAGCCGCCTATCTGGTGCGCTTTACCTATGGCGAGCGCAGACTGGCCCCGCTCGATACCGCCACACCGCCGATGGCGCAGACCCGCTGGTCCTATCGCCTGCGCGGCGATGCGCCGGTGCGCCCGCAGGCCATCGCCGATGATGGCGCACACACCTACATCACCTATGCCCCCGAACAGCCACTGCCTGCGGTCTTTGCCATCGGTGCGACCGGCGAGGAGGAAATGGTCAACGGGCACATGCGCGGCGATGTCTTCGTGATCGACCGGGTCTATGCCGAACTGGTGTTCCGCCTCGATGAGGAACGAGCGCAGGCCCAACGCAATTCACAACCGGACAGTGCAGGATGAGCGATACGAGCTTTGACGATACCGCCGCAATGCGCCCAATTGTCCCGACCGGGCGGCAGGGCGATTTTGGCATGTACGCCTTTTTTGCAGTGCTAATGATCGGCGGCATCTGGCTGTTCGCCACGCTCAGTTCCGCTCGGCAGGATGCGCTGGCCCCGGCGACCTTTCCCACCAGCGGTGGCGCGGCGCGAATTTCCGCCCCGGCTCCGCTGGCGCTGCCCGAAGCCGGACGCGTGCTGCCGTCCGATCTGGGTCCAACCGAGCCTTCGGATAGCGCCAGAGCGCCACTTCCGCCTCCCGCTCCAGTGTCTTCCTCGGCAGCACCAGCGGCGCTGCCGCCAGCGCCCTTCTATTTTCCGCCACAAACCCCCGCACCGCTGCTCAGCCAGCCGCGCGTCCCCACCGTGGTGTTCGATCGCGAGAACGCCCCCCAAAGCCGACTGGCCCCCCGCACCGAAGACGATACCAATCGCGTCACCGCCACGCGCCTTGCCAGTCCCGGTTTTACGGTGTCGCAGGGCACGATCATCCCGGCGGTGCTGGAGACCGCGTTCGATTCCACCCGCCCGGGCCGCGTGCGCGCGCTGGTGCAGCGCGACATTCATTCCTTCGACGGAACCCGCGTGCTGGTGCCGCGTGGTAGCCGCTTGTTCGGTGAGTATGCGGCGGGGCTAAATCCAGGGGAACGGCGCGCGCTCATCACCTGGACCCGTCTGCTCCGCCCTGACGGGGTGAGCATTGCTCTGGACTCTCCCGCCTCCGATCCGCTGGGGCGCGGCGGCGTGGCGGGCGATGTTGATTCGCGCTTCTTCGCCCGCTTCGGAGAGGCGCTGCTGCAAAGCGTTCTCGATATCGGCGTCGGCGTGGCGGTGGGAGAGGCGACGGGCAATGGCGGCACGATCCTGGCGCTGCCGGGCAGCACCCAGAATGTGACGCAAGGTGGTGGATCGCAGGGCGCCCGCCCGGTGCTGCGGATCGATCACGGCACCAGCGTTTCGGTCTATGTCGCGCGCGATCTCGATTTCTCCACCGTCGATCGCTGAACGCATGGACAGCGGCTATTACCTCGACAGTTTCCTTGCCCCGCTCGCGCCATGGCTGGGCCGCGCGGATATCACCGATATCTGGATCAACCGCCCCAATGAAATCTGGTTCGAAACGCTTGGCGGCGGCATTGCCCGCGAAGACGTGGAGGGGCTGGACGAGGCCACCCTGGGGAGGCTCGCAAGGCAGATCGCCGCGCATT
>JBGSLI010000134.1:0-9357 GCA_041740775.1 Alteraurantiacibacter sp.
CGAAACCGCGCAGGATCGGGCGCGAGGCCCCCGGTGCAAATCCGCTGGCGGTGACGCCGGGCAGGCTGGCGAGCACTTCGCCCACCTGTCCATTGGCTTCGCGTTGCAGGGCGATGCCGGTGACCACCGATGTGCCCGCGATCACGTCCAGCCGGTCCACCCCGGCGGCGGTGACATAGATGACCGAATGCAGATCGTCCGAAGCCGGCTCGCCGCGCGCCTCTTCCTCGCCGGGAACATCGGCATCCTGCGCATGAGCGGCAAACGGCATCGCGGCCGAGGCGATGAGGGCAAGGGCAAGTCTGTTCATGGTGGGAAAGGTGCGTCCGTTACAAAGTGATAATGTATCATAACGCACATAGCGAAGCGCCATTTCAGGTCAAGCGCGGATCTGTGTGTTGCGACCAAAGGAAGCGATCTGGCGGCGGATCGTGCCCTTAACCTATTGCCCCGCCGCGCTTCGCAGCCGTTCGCGCGCGCGATCCGCACCGATCAGCACCAGCATTTCGCCCATGTCCGGCCCGTGATCGCGCCCGGTCAGCGCCTGGCGCAGCGGCAGGAACAAGTCCTTGCCCTTGCGCCCGGTGGCGGCCTTGAGCGTGGCGGTGAGGTCGGACCACGGGGTATCGCTCCACACCAGCGCTTCGGCGGCGGCGGCCAGATAGGCGCGCGTTTCAGGATCGAAGTCGCGCGGCTCCACCGGGCCGGTGACCACATGCCACCAATCGTCGGCATCGCCCACGCGCGCCAGATTGGGGCGGATGGCGTGCCAGGCGGCTTCGTCCATGCCATCAGGCAGCCGCGCGGAAACCGCGGCAAAGGGCAGTTGATGGACGATCGCGGCGTTGACCCGCGCCAGTTCCTCGTCGTCAAACCGGGCGGGCGCGCGGCCGAATGTGGCAAGATCGAATGTTTCCAGCAGCGCGGACCGGTCGGCAATCGGTTCCACCGGCAGCGAAGTGCCCAGCCGCGCCAGCATCGCCACCAGTGCGGCAGGCTCGATCCCCTGTTCGCGGAAGGCATCGCAGCCCAGCGATCCCAGCCGCTTGGACAATTTGCCCTCGCGCCCCACCAGCAGTGCCTCATGTGCAAAGCGCGGTGGCGCGGCTCCCAGCGCGGTGAACATCTGGATCTGCGTGGCGGTGTTGGACACATGGTCCTCGCCGCGCAGAACATCGGTCACGCCCATGTCGATATCGTCCACCGCGCTCGGCAGCATGTAGAGCCACGAACCGTCGGCGCGGCGGATGACCGGATCGGAAAGCTGCGCGGGATCGAATTTCTGCGCGCCCCGCACGCCGTCTTCCCAGGCAATCGCTTCGGCATGGTCGAGCTTGAAGCGCCAATGCGGGGCCACGCCTTCGGCCTCTTTCGCCGCGCGTTCGGCATCGGTCAGCTTCAATGCCGCGCGATCATAGATCGGCGGCAGCCCGCGCCCCAGCTGGATCTTTCGCTTCAGATCAAGTTCCTGCGCGGTTTCATAGGCGGGATAGACGCGCCCTGCCGCGCGCAATTTCTCGAATGCGGCCTGATACAGCGCCATGCGCGCCGATTGCCGTTCCTCGCCATCGGGGGTGAGGCCCAGCCATGCCAGATCCTCGCGAATCGCATCGACAAAGCGCTCCTCGCTGCGTTCGGCATCGGTATCGTCGATCCGCAGCAGGAAGCGCCCGCCAGCCTGCCCATTGGCCTTCTTCGCCAGCATCCAGTTGTGCAGCGCGGTGCGGATATTGCCGACATGCAGGCGGCCGGTGGGGGAAGGGGCAAAGCGGGTGGTGATCATGCCCGCGCCTTAGCGCGCAATTGGCGCCAAGGCGAGAACCGCGAGGGGGGTGTTTCAGGCGATCCGGTCCAGCCGCATCCAGCGCCTCTCGCGGCTCGAAATCCGCGCCGCTTCGAGCACGCGTTCCACCTCCAGCGCCAGCGCGAAACCGGGTGCGGGGCTGCCTTGCCCGCCGATGGCATCGACCAGCGACTGCATCGTCTGCGCCATCGGCCAGGCAGGCGGCGGATCGCTGACCGGCGGCATGGCGATGCGCGGATCGGCCGAGAAATCCAACTCCACCTTCTGCATCGCCACCGCCGAACGTTCCCCCGCCCCGCCCGCGAACAGGCGGGTGTCCTGCACGGTGGGAAAGCTTGGCGCGGATGCCCGCAGCCGCCCGTCGGTGCCGAACAGGTCGAGGCTCCAGCCTTCCTGCGCGGGCTGGCTCCAGCTGGTCTGGAAGGATATCGTCACGCCCGATTGAAACCGCAGGATGGCATTGGCGTAATCGGGATTGCCCGGCACAATCGTGTCGCCATCGGGAAATTCCCATTCATCCTGCAGCAGCGTCTCGTCCACTACCAGTTCTTCCACCGGGCCGAGCCATTCGATCAGCATATAGAGCAGATGGCTGCCGAAATTGCGCAGCGCCGAAACCCCCGCCTCAGGATCGGCAAACCAGTTATAGGGGAAGTGCTTGTCGGGCCGGTTGAACAGCGACATGTTGAAGTGGCAGGCACCGCCCAGCATCCGCCCCAGATGGCCGGAATCGATCATCGTCTTCATCTGCCGGTGCGCAGGCAGATAGCGCGAAAACGCATCCACCGCGGTGTGGCTGGCATCGCGATCCCACGCCGCATCGATCGCCTTGGCCCCGGCCCAATCGGGCGCGTGGGGGCATGAATTGTAGATATGCTTGCCGTGTTTCAGCGCCTCTATCACCATCGGCAGGCGCACGCCGGGCCGAGTGCCCAGATCGACGATGTCGATATCGGGATCGCGGCACATCGCCAGCGCATCCCAGAACGGGCGCTGGATATCGAGGCGGGCCGCGGCGGCGCGGGCGGTTTCCTCGCGCGAGGTGCAGATGGCGGTTACTTCCACCCCTTCCAGCGCGCGCCAGGCGGGCAGATGCGCGAAACCGCCCCAGGCGGCAGATACGATGCCGACGCGCAACACCATGTGGCCTATTCGATATAGCCGAGCACGTCGCCCACCTGCATCGTCACGCCTTCTTCGGCGACGATCCGCAGCCTGCCGCTGGCGGGGGCTTCCACCTCGTTGGAGGATTTGTCGGCTTCGAGCAGGAACAGCACTTCGCCTTCCTTCACCTCCTCGCCATTGCCGAACATCCATTCGGCCACCTGGCCTTCGGTCATCGCGAAACCGAGTTTGGGGAGCAGGATTTCGGTAGCCATCGGTCGGTTCCAGTCTTTGATCGGATCGGGTCTTGCCATGATGCCTTAGCCTAGCCGGGCGGCGCAGCAAACGGGCAGGCGGACGGCGCCTCTATCCATCGTGGCGGCGATAGGCCCGCCCCCTGCTGCGGATCGGCTTGCAAGATCGCCGCAAGTCCTCGCAATAGGTCCGCTGGAGAAGACTGGAGAAGAGAGGAAAGGCCGGATGGACGCCGAACGCAGGGCAACGCTCGATGGATTGATCGACAAGGCGCAGATCGGCGAATGCATCATCCGCCTGGCGCGCGGGGAAGATCGCCGCGATGCCGGGCTGATATCCTCGTGCTGGTGGCCCGATGCCAGCTATGATTATGGTGTGCAGAACGGCAGTTTTGCGGAATATCTGGCCTGGGTGGTTCCCGGTGCGGATGCGATCACCAACACCCAGCATCTGCTAGGCCAGAGTCACATCGAGCTGGCACGCGAAAGCGCCAAAGCAGAAACCCAGGTCATTTCCTATCACCGGGTGGACATGGGCGAGGGCGAAAAGGACACCTGCATCGGCGGGCGCTATCTCGATAGCTTTGCGCGCCGGGGGGGCGAATGGCGGATCGCCCGGCGGGTGATGCTGTATGACTGGTTTGCCGATTGGGGCGATGCCATCGACTGGTCAAAGGGGGTGATGGGAATGCCGTTTACCGCCGAACATTATTCGGGCCGCGCGAAGGGCGATTTCAGCGAGGGCTTTTTCGCCAGCGACTGAAGCGGAGCGGCGGATCAGCGCGCCAGCCGGACGTGCAATTCGTCCAGCCCGCGAATGATGTAGCTCGGTTCATACACCAGTTCACGCGCCGCTGCGGGGCCATGCTTTTCCTCGTCTAGCGTGATCGCCGAAGTTTGCTGCAACAGCGTTTGCAGCAGAGCCTTCACCTCCGCCCGCGCCAGCGCCGCGCCGATGCAGGTATGCGGTCCGCGCCCGAAGGCCAGATGCTGGATGCCGTCCTTGCGGTCTAGCCGGAAGGCTTCGGGTTCGCTCCACCTGGCCGGATCGCGATTGGCCGCGGCAATCGCCACTACCACCGGCTTGCCCGCCGGGATTGCAGTGCCGCCCAGCTCCACATCTTCCAGCGTCAGCCGGAAGGTGACCTTGGTCGATCCCTCCAGCCGCAGCATTTCTTCGATGAACGGGCCGATCATCGCGGGTTCGGCGCGCAGCCTGCTCTGCAGTTCGGGATGTTCGCACAGATGGCGCACCGCATTGCCCAGCAGCTTGGCGCTGGTATCCTGCCCGGCGGCAAACAGGAACATCGCCGCCATGACCACTTCGAGCAATTCGGGAGTGGAGCCATCGGGATAGCTTGCGGTGGCCAGCTCGCTCATCACATCATCGCAGGGCTTGGCCCTGCGATGATGTGATGTAACGCATGAAGAACCCGCCCAGATAGATCAGCGTGGCATCCGCCGGGCGATCATCACCCTGCGTCATATTCCCCGCCGGCGGGCCGTTATCGATCGCTTCGCGGAATTTTTCGCGATCATCGCCGGGCACGCCAAGCAGATCGGCGATCACCAGCGTGACATAGGGGGCGGCCAACCCCTTGACGATTTCGGCCTGCCCCGCCGCAGCGATCTGCCCGACCATCTCGGCCGCCAGCCCGGCCATGAATTCCTCGTTCGCTTTCAGGCGCGAGGGGGTGAACAGCCGGCTGAGCAGCGAACGCACCGCCGCGTGCTCTTCTCCGTCGTAATTGACCAGCAATTGGGCGAGCGGATTCTGCGCCCTGAATTTGGCCAGCCCTGCCGTTATCGCTTCGCGGCTGGTGCCGAAATCGAGCAGGCCCACCGGGCCGTTGACGGCAATCGCGGAGGAAAACCTCTGCGCATCGAGCAGCACCGCCCTGGCCGCTTCGAAGCCGGTGACGAAATAGATATCCTGGCGCTTGTCGTGAAACACGTCTCCCTGCGCGGCAATTGCCTCGAAATAAGGATAAGGATCGCGCAGGATGGCAAAATCGGTGAAATAGTCGCGGTCGGTCAGATCGGTCATCGCTGCGCCTTCTCCGGGATTTTCGGCTAATCGTCCGTTTCGCAGGCACATTCCTGCCCCCCCACGGCCCAGCCGATGGCATCTTCCAGCATCGCCACATAGGTCGGGTGTGAATAGGTTTCGGGCAGATGGCCGATGGCCGAATAGAACATCCGGCCCCGCCCGATCACGCGCGACCAGGCTATCGGGTGATCTTCGCCCATGCTGATGTCGGTCGGCAGCCCGGCGGTGGCCTGATAGCTGCTTTCATCGAGCGTGGCGATAATGCGCGATCCGCTGTCGCGCGGATTGGTGCGGAAGGCAT
Source organism: Alteraurantiacibacter sp. (assembly GCA_041740775.1). GTDB lineage: Bacteria > Pseudomonadota > Alphaproteobacteria > Sphingomonadales > Sphingomonadaceae > Alteraurantiacibacter. Next base: position 5,514 of record JBGSLI010000134.1, read on the forward strand.
ACCATTCGTCGCGCATCACCCATTCGGCGGGCAGATTTGCCGCCGCCGGATGGGTGCCCTCGTCCACCACCACCCTGGCATCCTGAAACTGCGGATCGCGCGGGTGCCCGGCAAAGCGCGCGCCGATCAGCGTATCGGCATACCAGTCCCAGAAATACACCGGATCGCCCGCGGTGCCGTGAACGCCCACAAACGCCCCGCCGCTCTCGATATAATCGCGAAACGCCTGCCGCTGCGACAAGGTGAGCACATCGCCGCTGATATTGTTCCAGATCACCGCATCGAACTGCGCCAGCGTTTCGGCGTTGAATGCGCCGCCGCTTTGCGTGGCGTGCATGTCCCAGCCTTCGCGTGTTGCCATCGCCAGCAGCGCGGCGTGGGCGGCGTCCACCGATGGGCCATCGCGGAAGCCGTTGATCTTTTCGAACAGCAGGATGCGCGGCCCCTCGCCGCTGAAGGCGAAGCCGGGCACGTCATTGTCATAGCGGGCGCAGCGCGCCGCGCGGTCGGCATCGGTTACTTCGATTGCAGCGATGCCAGCCGCGATTCGGTCTACCACATCCTGCCCCAGCCCGCCCCAGCCGGCAAATTCGCGCACCGTCAGGATCGCGCCGAAACTGGGCGGATCGGTGCGGCGGACAATGTCGGGCATCGCGTCAAAGCCGTCGCCGAACTCTGCCTGCAGCACCCCGCGCGCCTGTTCGTTCAGCATGATATCGATCAAGGGGGTATTGGCCGAGAAGGGGGCATCGCGCAGCGGGCAATCGGTGACGGCGGCGGATTGCGCGGCGGCGGGGGTGGCAAGGCCAGAGGCAATACCGGCGGCAAGCAACGCCCCTGCGATTGATGGCATGATTTTCATGGCGTTCCTCTTCCGGCTGTTTGGCTGATCGGGTAGCAGCAGGGCATGGCGGGTTCCATTCCAATTGGGGGCCAAATGGGGCCAAACAGGGTTTGCCGAGGTGGAATTGTTCAAGAATAGCGCATTCATCGCCGGTGCGGCGCAGCCGTGAGCCGCTGGCACGCGGTAGCAGCGGCAGATGCGCTGTCAGACGGGCAGGCTGTGTCGGCGGCGGCGGGCGGCACAACGGTGCTGCTCGTGCGATCGGGGCAAACCATCCATGCGATTGCCGACCGGTGCAGCCATGCCGATCAGGAACTGGCCTGCGGGATCGTCCGCCACGGCTGGATCGCCTGCCCCGCGCATGGAGCGCGCTTCGATCTGGCCAGCGGCGATCCGCTCAACCCGCCCGCCAGCCAGCCCATCGCCACCTATCGGGTGCGGATCGCCGATGGCATGATCGAGGTGGAAATATAAGAGCCGGACCGGTTCCCCCGCCTTCGAGACCAGGCGGTTCAGGCTACCAGCTCCGTAACAGTTCGATTGGTCTCCATCGACATCTGCCCCCAGCGTTCGACCGGCAGGCCCATCGCCTGCTGCACCGTCAGCCCGATGCGCGAGATCGGATCGCCATTGCCCGCCAGGTGATAGCCGGTCCGCACCGCGCCGCCGGCATTGCCCGCGATCATCACCGGAATGCCTTCCACCGCATGCGCCTTGGCGATCGAGCAATCCGAATGCGCGAGCACCAGGCAATTGTCGAGCAGAGTGCCGTCGCCTTCGGGAATGGCATCCAGCGCATCGAGGAAGTCGCGCCAGCCGAGCATGCTCTGGGTCACGAACTGGCTGTGCTGCTTCTGGAAGCCGAGCGCACGGTCGTCCGGCTCTTCATGCGTCAGCGTGTGGTGGGTGGTGGTCTCGCCGGGCAGCCGCAGGTTGGAAGTGGTATCGGAAAACAGCACGTTGAACACGCGCGTCTGGTCGGTCTGCAGCGCCCTGGCCAGCAGTTCGGCCATCAGCCTGTGGGTTTCCAGCACCTGCCCGATTTCGGAACCCAGGCCATCGGCTTCGGGCGCAGCGGGGCGGATGAAATTCTCCACCGGTGCGGGGGGCTGCAATTGCAGCTCCAACTGCTGTTCGATCTGGCGGATAGAGGTGAAATATTCGTCCAGCCGGTGCCGGTCCGCCGCGCCGACATTGCGCATCAGCCGCTGGCGATCTTCGGATACCGCCGACAGCACGCTCTTGCGCGCCATGATCCCCGCATCGGGAGTGAAGCTGGCGGCGTTGGGATCGAGAAAGCCCTCACCGAAAATGCGCCGATAGAGCAGCGCGGGCGAAATCTCGCTGGGATTGGGCGATCCGGCCGAATGGTAGGAATAGGAGTTTTCCAGCCCGCAGCTGCTGATTTCCAGCGAGCGGAAGCGCGTGTCGGCACCCAATTGCTGGCTGATAAGCACATCGAAGGTGGGCGCGCGAACATTGCTGTCGGGCACCGGGACGCCGGTGCGCATGCCCAGGCAGCCGGTGATATGCGGCTTGTTGGCGACGCCATCCAGCTTGACATCGAAGCCGCTGAGCAGTGCCATCCGGTCGCGATAGGGCTCCAGCGGGGCGAGGTCTTCGGGCATGGCATAATCGCGACCGGTCTGGCGCGGAATCCACTTTTCGGGAATGAAGCCGCAGCCCCAGATCCAGGTGCCGAAACGCACCGGAATCCGCTGGCCGGTGGCTGCCAGCGCCCGTCCCTTGCTGTCGAGCATCGAATCAAGGAAGGGCAGCGATACGCCCACCGCCGCGCCGCCGATGGCCCCGCGCAGGATATTGCGCCGCGAAATCATGTTCATGGGGTGCCTCCTTGTTCCGATGATGGCGAAACGGTGAAGAAATTCTCGCTCGTCGCAATCTGCCGCATCAGCGCCGGGATCCGATATTCCCCGTCGGCAAAACCGTCGATCAGCCAGTCGAGATAATAGCGTTCGCCCCATGCGATCTCTCGCCCGACGGCGGCATTGTACATCCGCTGCACCACGCAGCGCGGGGTTTCGGGATGGTTGCGCAGAGCCTGTGCCAGCCCGTCAGCCGAATCATAGAAGGTGCCGTCAAGATCGCCCGAAAGATCGATCAATTCGCCGTTCTCATGCGTGCGCAGGGCGCCGATGCCGTCATAGCCTTCCAGCGCCAGTCCCGGTGGGTCCATAACCTTGTGGCAGCCCGCGCAGGCGGGTTGGGTGGCGTGCAGCGCCAGCCGGTCACGCGCGGTGACATTGGCGCTGCCGACATGTTCCTCGATCGCGGTGAAATTCACCGTGGCGGGTGGATCGGGCACGTCCTGGCACAGGAACACCTGCCGCACCGCATAGCCGCGCAGCGTGGGCGATGAGCGCCCCGGATGCGAATGCAGCGCCAGGAAGGCCACCTGCGACTGGATTCCGGCGCGCCCTGCATCGGGAGCGAATGTCACCGCGTTCCAGCCGGTGCGCGCGGGGACGGGCGTGCGATAGACCACGCCGAGCGCGCGGGTGAGGAAGGTATTGCGGGTGGTGAACAGATCGCGGTAATCGCCCTCGCGCGTGATCACATGATCGACGATGGTTCTGAGCGTTTGCGCCTGCGCATCTGCGGCCAGTTCGGAATTGTAGGCGGGGTAGATTGCCGGGTCTTTCGTCAGTTCGCCGAAAGCGTCGAATTCGAGCATGTCGGCAAAGAAATCTTCCACCGCGCCGGGAAAGCGGGGCGATTGCATCAACCGATCGACCTGCGTGCGAGTGCCGCGGGCACTATCCAGATCGCCGTCGGCGGCGGCCTGCAACAGCGCCGCATCGGGCGGGGCATTGGTGAGGAAGAAGGCGAGGCGTTCGGCGCGCGAATAGGGATCGAGCGCGCCATCGCTCGCGCGTTCGATGCGGAACAGGAAATCGGGCGCCACCAGCATGGCGTAAAGCCCAAGTTCCAGCCCCTGATAAAAATCACCTCTTGGTCTTCCAGCGCCGCATCTGGGTC
>JBGSLI010000135.1:0-2302 GCA_041740775.1 Alteraurantiacibacter sp.
CAGTGCGCCATCTTGCGCCCGATGCATCGCCCGAACAGCAGGCCGCAGCGGTCGAGGCCTACAAGCGCGCCTTCCGCCGATCGCGCGAGGAGGGCCATCTGCACGAACCGCTGTTTGGCGGGATCGCCGACCTGCTCCGCCAGCTTAACGCCCAGGGCTGGGTGCTGGGCATCGCCACCGGCAAATCCGACCGGGGGCTGGCCGCCACGCTCACCACCCACGCGCTGACCGATCTGTTTGCCATTACCCACACCGCCGATCGCCACCCTTCCAAACCGCATCCCGCCATGCTGCTTGCAGCGATGGCGGATGCGCAGGCCGAACCGGGCGATACGGTGATGATCGGCGATACCGTATATGACATGCAGATGGCAGCAGACGCGGGCACGCGCGCTATCGGCGTCGGCTGGGGGTATCACGAACCCGCCGAACTCATCGAAGCCGGGGCGCATGGCGTGGCGCAGGACATGGCGCAATTGCAGGAGATGATCGATGGTTGACGAAACACAAGATCCGGCAAAATCGCGCTTCATCATGCTGCAATTGATGCGACTGGGCGGATTGCTGCTGATCCTGGGCGCGATCCTGATCCTGACCGACCGGGTGACAGGGCCGCATCTGCTGGGTTACGGCCTGCTCATATTCGGCCTGTTCGAATTCTTCTTCCTGCCGCTGATCCTCAACCGCCGATGGCGAACGCCCAAGGGGCCGCCGCGCGAATGAAGCGGTTCTACACGAAGGTCGAAATTGCGCCAGCGGAAGGCGGATGGCGCGTGGCGCTGGACGGGCGGCCGATCCGCACCCAGCTAGGCAACGCGCAACTGGTGCCCACGCGCACTGCAGCCGAACTGCTGGCTGGGGAATGGCGCGCGCAGGGGGATAAGATCGATCCGCGCAGCTTCGTCTTCCGCGATCTGGCCGATTTTGCCATCGACATCGTGCGGCCCGATCGCGCGGCGGCGATCGCCCGGCTGCTTGGCTACGCCGGAACCGATACACTGTGCTACCGCGCCGATCCGGACCAGCCGCTATATAAGCGTCAGCAGGAATTGTGGGAGCCGCTGGTTGCCGCCAGCGAGGCGCGCCACGGAATCCTTATGGAGCGGATCTGCGGCATCATCCACCGGCCGCTGCCCGAAGCGAGCATGGCACTGCTGCGCCAGCGGCTGGAGGGAGAGGATGATTTCACCCTTGCCGCACTCGTCACCCTCGCCTCGCTCGCCGCCTCGCTGGTGGTGGCGCTGGCGGTGCTGGAAACGGGAGCCGACGTTCCCGCACTGTTTGCCGCCGCCAATGCCGAGGAGGACTGGCAGGCCGAATTATGGGGCTGGGACGGGCAGGCCGAGGATGATCGCCAGCTGCGGCTGGAGGCTTTAACCAAAGCGGCGGAGTTTGCGGCGGCGGTGCGCCTCTAGCCGTCATTGCGAGTGGCCGCAGGGAGCGCGGCAATTCAGTCCAAATAGCAGCCCAGGGCGGTAGGTCAGGACTGGATTGCTTCGTCAGCTTCGCCTCCTCGCAATGACGAGACTGAAGCCCTACCCCACCCATTCGGCGACTTGCGCCGCCACGCGGTTGCTCGCCTCGTTTAGCGCCGCTCCCACTGCATCGGCTTCGGCAGAAACGCCGCTTATGCGTTCTTCGAAGCGGCGGGTAAGGATGCGGCCTTCGGGCAGTTCGAGCACCGCGTCATAACGCACCACCGCGCTGCCGGTCTGCGCGTCGTAATCCATCGCCACCAGCTGTCCGCCAAGCTGCGTAGCGGCGACATATTCCAGCTCACCCCCGCTGGCCACCAGTCGATTGCCGCCCGCGCGAATGGTTTCGGCCAGCACATTGCGGAACAATTGCGCGGGCTTTTCCACCCAGAAGGCATCGGCCAGATAGGCGAGCGAACTGTCCGAAGTTTGCACTGGAATCCGGTTGACGTTCAACCGCTGCGAAACGCCGGGCACAAGCACCGCCAGCACGGCGCTTGCCTCGCCCTCGGCCGCCGCACCTGCGGGCAGGCTGGCGGCGGACGTCAGGGTAAGCAATTGTTCGGGCGGTTCGGCACCAAGGCTGATGCATCCCGAAAGCAGGCCCCCAGCAGCAAGGGCGGGGAAAATAATGGCTTTGCGCATGGCGAATACTCTCATGGCTCGTAATCGGGCAGCGGCGGTGCGCTCAGTAGCGAAGCGGCGCCCTGCGTCTCCAGCCGCTCGGTAAGGCTGCGCAGATTGGCCGAAGTCGCGCGCAGATCGCGCATGGTGGCGGTGGCGGCGGGCAGCGTTTCCTGCGAAAGCTGGCGGGTCAGCGGTTCGAC
>JBGSLI010000136.1:0-10969 GCA_041740775.1 Alteraurantiacibacter sp.
CGCCGCACAAGGCGGTAGCGATCGACCACAACACCGCGCCCGCCGCGATCAGCGTCAGCCGCCGCACCCGCTCGGCAATCCGCGCCATCACCAGCCCGGCACCGATATTGAGCAGCGCAAAGGCCCAGGCCATCAGCGAAACCTGCAGATCGGTAAGGCCGAATTCGGCCTTCACCGGCTCCACCAGCACGTTCACCACGATCCGGTCGACAAAGCCGACGGTGCCAATGGCGGCCAGCACCGCCAGCGCCAGCCACGGCGAATTGCGACGGGTGTTCATCCGGCCCTTCCTCCCGCCTCCCCCGTGGGGATCATATTACAACAGGTTCCCCTGCTTGCCCGCGTCCATATCTTCCCGCTTGGCGCGCTTGCCGCTGTTCAGTTCCATCAGCGGAATGTTGGGCCGCTTGCCTTGAAACAGTTCCGCCAGCGTCAGGATTTGCAGGCGGGGATAGGTGCGGCCCGTGGTCGGGTTCTCCCACAGGCCAACCGCCGCCGCATCGCGTTCCATCGCGCGGGTGGGGGGCTGCGCGGTCAGGAACACGCCGAAGGGCGCGCGTTCGCGTTCGATCACTTGCGCCAGCCGCCCAATATCCTTCACCCCGATGCCGCCGCCCTTCACTTCGACGATGGCGCGTTCTGTGCGTTTGCCATCGGGCTTGAAATAGATGATCCCGTCAATCCCGCCATCCGCCCCCTTGCGCCCGCCCTTCCACGGCTGCGCTTCGACGACCGACAGCGCCCAGAGTTCAAACTGGTGCTTGTCGCGCGCCGCCAGATCGAGCGCGGAGTTGAGGTCTTGAGGACGGCCCACCACATCGAAGGCGAGGCCGGGGAAGGCATCCTTCATCCGCTTTTCAATCAGCCCGATGGCGAGGTGGGTGACATCAATCCCGATCCATGCGCGCCCCAGTTTCTGCGCGGCGTGAACGGCGGTGCCGCAGCCGCAGAACGGATCGAGCACCACATCGCCTTCGTTGGAGGAGGCGGCGATGATGCGTTCGAGCAGCGCGAGGGGTTTTTGGGTGGGGTAGCCGAGGCGTTCTTGGGCTTGGGAGTTGAGGGGCGGAATGTCCGACCAGACATCACTTAAGGCAATGCCCCGCTGCTCATTCAAATATCGCTTCAATTGCGGCACGCGTCCCGGTGCGGACTGCACTACGATGCCGTCATCATAGGCCTTTTGCATTCGCTCTCGCGTCCAACGCCAGACTTTTGTTACGCCGAGAAATTCGTAAGTTAGGTTTGGCCTGTTGGCATTTGGATTGATGAGGCTGTCGAGTCGATAAACGCGCCCATCAGGGTCTCGATGGCTGTATTTTGCAGCCGTTTTTTCGGGCAAGTCGTCTTCGTTGTAAGGCGTGTAAATTGAATGCTCATTCCACGTTGGACTGTCGTTCTTGGCGTAAGCAAGAATGACATCATGGTTCCTCGGCAATCGTCGCTTCATCAGGCTCTTTCCTGTGGAGCGTGCCCAGACAATCTCGTTGATTAGTTTGTCGCCGCCAAACACTCCATCCAGCAGCAGCTTGAGGTAGTGGCTCGCGGTCGGATCACAGTGGAGATAAAGCGATCCGGTCGGCTTCAGCACCCGGTGCAATTCGATCAGCCGCACCGCCATCATGGCGAGATAGGCCATCATGTCATTATCGCCCAGAAACGCCCGCATCGCCCGCAGCAATTCGAACGCATCCGAATTGCCGCTGCGCATCACATCGTCGAACGCGCTTTCGGCGTTGTCATTCCAGTGCCAGGTATCCTCGAATGCCTCGATCTGCGCGTCGCTGTCTGCGCCTTCGGGGGATTTGAACAGGATGTTGTAATTCGCGTTGGAATTGAACGGCGGGTCGAGATAGACCAGATCAACGCTGCCATCCGCGATAGACCCTCGCAGAACGTGGAGATTGTCCCCGAAATAAAGCGTGTTCGTCATCCCCGTGCTTGTGCCCGCCCCGCCGTGCTTTCGCAACACGCCGATTGCGCGATACCCCCCAGCGCTGCGGTAATATCGCCGTTATCTTGCCATTCACCCTGCTGCGCCTACATTGTCCTTCTGAAAGGAATCCCTTCCGCATGAGTGACAATCGCGAGCCCGAAGACCAGCCCAATCCGTGGATGAAGAGCCTGTTCGTATGGGGCGGCATTTTCATGGCGCTGCTGCTGGCGGTATCGATGTTCGGCGGCCCGGCCGAAACGCCGGGCACGCCGATCCTTTATTCCGATTTCAAGGAGAAGGTGGACGAAGGCAGCGTGCGCGAAGTCACCATCGCGCCCGACCGGATAACCGGCGTGCTGCGCAATGACGAACGCTTTTCCACCGTTCCCGTGCCGGGCGATGTGCGGCTGACCGAGCAGCTGGAAAGTGCAGGCGTGCAGTTCACCGGCACCCAGCCCGATGAAGGCAATGTGCTGCTGTATATCATGATCCAGACGCTGCCGTTCCTGCTGATTCTGGGCATCGCCTTCTTCGCCCTGCGGCAGGTGCAGAAGGGTGGCGGATCGGGCGCGATGGGCTTTGGCAAATCGAAGGCCAAGCTGCTCACCGAAAAGCAGGGCCGGGTGACCTTTGCGGATGTTGCGGGCATCGACGAGGCGCGCGAGGAACTGGAGGAAATCGTCGAATTCCTGAAAGACCCGCAGCGTTTCTCCAAGCTCGGCGGGCAGATCCCCAAGGGCGCGCTGCTGGTTGGTGCGCCCGGCACCGGCAAGACGCTGCTGGCCCGCGCCATCGCGGGTGAGGCGCGGGTGCCGTTCTTCACCATTTCGGGTTCGGACTTTGTCGAAATGTTCGTCGGCGTGGGCGCGAGCCGCGTGCGCGACATGTTCGAGCAAGCGAAGAAGAATGCGCCCTGCATCGTCTTCATCGACGAAATCGACGCGGTGGGCCGCCATCGCGGCAACGGCATCGGCAATTCCAACGATGAACGCGAGCAGACGCTGAACCAGCTGCTGGTGGAGATGGACGGGTTCGAGGCCAATGAAGGCATCATCATCATCGCCGCCACCAACCGCCCCGACGTGCTCGATCCGGCGCTGCTGCGCCCCGGCCGGTTCGACCGGCAGGTGGTGGTGCCGATACCCGATATCGACGGACGCGAGAAGATTCTCGGCGTGCATATGAAGAAGCTGCCGCTGGCACCCGATGTGAACCCGCGCACCATCGCGCGCGGCACGCCGGGCTTTTCGGGCGCGGATCTTGCCAATCTGGTGAACGAGGCGGCGCTGCTGGCGGCCCGGCGCAACAAGCGGCTGGTGGCGATGCAGGAATTCGAGGACGCCAAGGACAAGGTGATGATGGGCACCGAAAGGAAGTCCATGGTGATGACCGAGGACGAGAAGAAGATGACCGCCTATCACGAGGCCGGCCACGCGCTCGTCTCGATCAATGAACCGGCGTCGGACCCGATCCACAAGGCCACCATCATCCCGCGCGGGCGCGCGCTGGGGATGGTGATGCGCCTGCCCGAACGCGACAATTATTCCTACCACCGCGACAAGATGCACGCCAATCTGGCGGTGGCGATGGGCGGGCGCGTGGCGGAGGAAATCATCTTCGGCCACGACAAGGTTTCCAGCGGCGCATCGGGCGATATCCAGTATGCCACCGATCTGGCGCGCAATATGGTGACCAAATGGGGCATGTCCGACAAGCTCGGCCCGTTGCAGTATGAATCGAGCCACGAAGGCTATCTCGGCATGGGCCAGACCACGCGGACGATGGCGGGGGCGGAAACCAACAAGCTGATCGATGCCGAGATCAAGCAATTGGTCGAAAGCGGGCTGAAGCGAGCCACCGACGTGTTGTCCGAACAGGAGGACAAGCTTCACCTGCTGGCGCAGGCGCTGCTCGAATACGAAACGCTGACGGGGGCGGAAATCAGCCAGTTGATGGCAGACGGCAAGATCGACCGGCCCGATGTTCCTGTCAGCCCGTTCCCGGTGGCTGGCACGCATGGGTCTTCGATCCCCAAGTCGGGCAAGCGTTTCGGCGGCGGTGAGGCTCCGCAGGGGGCCTGAGGAAGCGGTCTTGGCTGAGGCCTTCTCGCTGCATCCGGGCGTGGACGCCGCCGCGCTGGCGCGCAAATACGCCCGCACCGGCCGCGTCACCATTGCCCCTTTCGTAGCCCACGATCAGGCAGAGGCGCTCTATCACCTGCTGCGCAGCCGCACCGATTGGCGCCAGGTCATCAACAGCGGGCAGGACAGGATCTTCGAATTTGACCGGGCCGGGCAGGCAGGGTTGACGGCGGAACAGAAGGCCGCGCTCGATCAGGCGGTTTATGCCGGGGCGCGGCACGATTTCCAGTTCCGTTACGAAACCGTGCGCGTGCCCGATGACGATGCCGTGCGCGCGGCGGCAGACGATCTGCTGTTCGCCTTCGCCCGATTTCTCTCGCACGGCCCAGCGCGCGATCTGCTGCGGCAGGTGACGGGCGATGATGCCATCGCCTTCGCCGATGCGCAGGCGACCGCCTTTTCGCCCGGTGATTTCCTCACCCGCCACGATGACGATGTGGCGGGCAAGAACCGCAGCGCCGCCTATGTGATGAGCCTCAATCCGCAATGGCGGGTGGAATGGGGCGGGCTGTTCCTGATGCACGATGAAGCCGGGCATGGAGCAGAAGCGATCGTGCCCGGCTTCAACCGGCTCAACATCTTCGCCGTGCCGCAGATGCATTCGGTCAGCGAAGTCACCCGCGCCACCGCGTTCCGGCGTTATTCGGTCACCGGCTGGCTGCGACGGTAGACCGCTTCTCCAGCCAGGCCAGCGCCATGGCAAAGCGGCCTGCGTGGTGGGCTTCCACCTGAAGATTGGCCTCCGCCTCCGTCTGCGCCGAGAAACCTCTCCCGGCATCCTTGGCGTGTCGCGCGGGATCGAATTCGGCTGTCGGTGCGCCGGGCGATGGCAGGCCGAGCACGGCGGCAGCGCTTTGCGCAGCGCTATGCGGATCGGCCGAAAGCTCGGCATGATCGATGCAGATCGTGTGGCCGGCGGGCAGCATCGCCCGCGCATCGAGGAGCAGGCGCGACTGGAAATGATGCGCCAGCACCACCAGCAGCGCGGCCCGATCGAGTGGGTCCTGCGCATCGCCAATGGCGCTTTGCATCAGCGCGGTTCCGCCTTCCATCTGCGGGGCCAGCAGTTCGGCCAGTCGCAGGCAATGCGCCAGCCGGTCACGCCCTCCGCGAAAGCACGCGCGCAGGAATGCGGCGGGCTGCATCGTCAGGAACAGCGCGCGTCCGATATGTCCACCCGCTGCCAGCGCCGGAGCCAGACCGTTGATCCAGTTCGAAGGCTTGATCACCAGCACCTCGCCCGCCGGTGCCATTGCAGAGAGATGCGCCAGCGTCCAGCGCAGCGCCTCGTCGAGCCGGGCCGGACTGATCTGCGGGGCCTGGCTGGCGATATCGGCAAGCGCCTGCGGCTCGCGCAGCACAAGGGTTGTGCCTGGTCGGTCGAGCATTCGCGCCAGCAGGGTGGAACCGCAGAAGCCGGGGTGAAAAATCATGCCGGGCAGCGGTGCCTCCGGTGCCGGGCGATCCGCCAGCGATTCGATCCGGGGATCGCTCCAGAATGTCACCCGCCCGTCGAGAAAGGTGGCGGCGCGCAGTCGCGGCACATTCGTCGCAACCCACTGCACATCGCCGCGCAGCGCATCCACACGGTGCGGAAAATCGCGGTTCCGGGCGATTTCTTCATCCGTTGGCGCGCAGCCTGTTCCGTGCAATTTGTCGCTCATCAGCCGGTGCTCCGCATTTTGGCCGCACTATAGGCTGGGCGGTGCCAGAGCAATCGGCGGGGCAAGAGCCTTGCGCAGCCATCCGAAGCGGACCACATGCAGCAGGTGGACTTCACCGCCGACACCGCCCCGATCATCGGCCTTGTCATCCTGGCGGCAGGCTTCGCCATTTTCGCCGGGCTGGAGATGGCGTTGCCTTTCCGCCGCGCGATCCAGCCGAGGGCGCGGCGCTGGTTCACCAATATCGCGCTGTTCGCCATCGATACGCTAGCCTTGCGGCTGCTGCTGCCGCTGGCAATGGTGGGCACCGCTTTGCTGGCCGAACAGCGCGGCTGGGGGCTGTTCAACACCATTTCCGCCCCCGGCTGGCTGGCTTTTGCGATAACCCTGCTGGCGCTCGATCTGGCGTTGTATGTGCAACATTGGGCAACGCACCGCATCGGCTGGCTGTGGCGGCTGCACCGCGTTCATCATACCGATCGCGATTTCGACGTGACCACCGCAGCGCGTTTCCACCCGTTGGAAATCGTGCTGTCGATGGGATGGAAGATGGCGGTGGTCGCTGCGCTAGGCGCGCCGGTGCTGGCGGTGGCGGTGTTCGAGACGGGTTTTGCGCTGCTCACGCTGTGGACGCATTCCAACCTCTCGCTGCCCACAGGGGTGGAGCGCGTGGTGCGCGCCGCGATCGTCACGCCCGATATGCACCGCATCCACCATTCGGTGCGGAAGGCGGAAACCAACAGCAATTACGGCACCGCACTATCGGGATGGGACCATTTGTTCGGCACCTATTGCGCCAAGGCCCGCGATCCGCAGGCGAGCATGGCGATCGGGCTGGAACAATGGCAGGATGATCGGCCCGCAAGGCTCGGCTTCAGCCTGTTGCTGCCGTTCCGCAATGGCTGACACGAAAAGGGCCGCACCAGCGCGGTGCAGCCCCTTTCCTCTATCGATTCGACACTGCCGATTCGCAGGCCGGCATCAGCCGTCGTAATCGCCGCCGATCGAGGTGGAGCGCGCGGGCGCAGCGGCGGACAGGCGCATCGCTTCGGCCGACTGGCTCAGCGAACCCACATCGTCCGCCTCGTCCTCTTCATCGGGCAGGACGGTCTGCAAGGACTGCACCAGCGATTCCTGCAAATGCCGGGGCTTTACCGTCTGTTCGGCGATTTCGCGCAGCGCTACAACGGGGTTCTTGTCGCGGTCCCGATCGATAGTCAGTTCCGCGCCACCCGATATTTCCCGCGCGCGCTGGGCTGCCAGCAGCACGAGATCGAAACGGTTGGGGATTTTGTCGACACAATCTTCGACGGTAACGCGCGCCATGGGCACTCCGATAAGGCTGGTGTTGTCGGAAAGCGCGGCAGATAGTCGGGCAGGGCGCGCGCGTCAAGGTTTTCTGCGGCGCAAAGCGTGCTACCAGCAGGCCGATGGACGATCCTGCTATCCGGCCAGAAAGCCCGCTGCCGCTCGCCTGGCACGATCCCGAACCATTTGGTGTGCAGGGGCAGGGCCTGTCCTTCACCTTCTATCCGGCCGGAATCGATCGCCGCGCCGCCTTGCTGGAGATGATCGAAGGCGCGCGCGAGAGCCTCAAGATCGCCTTCTACATCTTCGCCGCCGATGGTGTGGGCACGGCGGTGCGCGATGCGCTGGTGGCAGCGGCAAGGCGCGGGGTGGAGGTGACGCTGATCGTCGATGGCTTCGGGGCCAGCGTGGACGCGGCATTCTTCGCCGAAATGACCGCGGCGGGTGGCAGTTTCATCATCTTCATGGCCCGCTGGTCACGCCGCGCGCTGATCCGCAATCACCAGAAGATGGTGATCGCCGACGATCGCGTGGCGATGATGGGCGGCTTCAACGTGGCGGACGATTACTTCGCCTTGCCGCAGGACAATGGCTGGAACGATCTGGGCTTCCGGCTCGAAGGCGAAGTGGTGGGGCGCATCGCCGCCTGGTTTGCCGAATTGAAGGCCTGGACCGTCAACCGAAGAGCGCAATTTAGCGACATCCGCCGCCGCGTGCGCGAATGGGATGCGGGCAGCGGATCGGTGCAATTGCTGATCGGCGGGCCGACGCGCGGGCTTTCCAGCTGGGCGCGCTGCATCCGCAACGATCTGGCCGAGGGCGAACGGCTGGACATGATGATGGCCTATTTCTCGCCCAACACCAGATTGCGCCGCATGATCCGGGCGATCGCGCGCAAGGGGCACACGCATCTGGTGATGGCGGGCAAAAGCGACAATGGCGCCACCATCGGGGCCAGCCGCGCGCTTTATTCCAAGCTGCTGGAAGCGGGCGCGAAGATATACGAATTCCAGCCCTGCAAGCTGCACACCAAGCTGATCGTGCTCGACGATGCAGTCTATCTGGGCAGCGCCAATTTCGACATGCGCAGCCTCTATCTCAATCTGGAAATCGTGTTGCGGATAGAGGATCGCGCGCTGGCCGACCGGATGCGCGGCTTCATCCACGCGGCCATTCCCGCGAGCCTGGAGGTGACGCCGGCGGCCCATGCGGCCAATGCCACGCTGTGGAACCGCTCCAAATGGTGGGTGTGCTGGCTGCTGGTGGGCGTGCTCGATTACACCGTGACGCGGCGGCTGAACCTGGGATTGTAATCCGGCTTCAGCCTCCGGTTTCGCGCAATTTCGTGATGAGTCGCTTTTCGGCCATGGTGGAACGAGACATCGAAATCACGTGATCCACGCCGCCTGCCGTTACCGCCAGCGTGCCCTGTTCGGTCAGCTCGATATAGCCCTTGGATTTCAGATACCAGACGTGAAATTCGAAGCGGTCTTCGGTGCAGCCCAGCTTTTCCTGCAACAGCCAGCCCGCAATTCCCGGTTCGGATGGCTTCGTCCGGCGCTTGTCGTAAAGATGCATCAGGATCCGCGCGTGCATTTCCCCATCGTCGACCGCTGTGTTCTCGTCGATGCCCAGATCGTTGTGGAGTGCGAAGCGATAGGCACTCTCGGCCTTGTCGCCAAAACAGCTGCGATCGTATTCGGCGCGCTTCTGCGGATCGCGCAGGACCCGGTAGGCTTCGACAATCTGGTTGAACCTGTCAAAATCGGCGGTTTCCGGATTGTCCGGATGATACATTTTGGCGAAGTAATGATAGGCGATTTCCAGGATCCGGGCATCGCAATCGGGATCGACCTGCAAAAGTTCGTAATAATCGGGAAATTCCCCCCCCATTTCCATCCCCCTCACTCCCCTTGCTGCAATTGGCTGATGACCGATGCCCGATTTCAATACCTAGCACAATCGCGCGCGATTGCGATCCTGTGGCATTTTCGGCCGGTTATTCGAATCCGTAATCCGAATAATCCTTCATGTTGGGCGAAGTGAACTTGGTGAACTCGCTCTGGAAATGCAGCGGGACATTGCCGGTGGAGCCGTGGCGCTGCTTGGCCACCATCAGCGTCGCGCGGTTCTTCAGCTCCATGTAGCGATCTTCCCAGGTCCGGTACTTCTCCTTGTCGGATTCCGAACTGGTCTCGCTCACCATGTCGGGGCGCGAGGCTTCGTGATAATATTCGGCGCGGAAGATGAACCAGACCATGTCCGCATCCTGCTCGATCGATCCCGATTCCCTGAGGTCGGACAGCATCGGCCGCTTGTCCTCGCGCGATTCCACAGCGCGGCTCAATTGCGACAGCGCGATCACCGGCACCTGCAATTCCTTGGCCAGCGTTTTCAGTCCGCGGCTGATTTCGGAAATCTCGTTCACGCGGTTGTCGCTGGCGCGGCCCGAACCTTGCAGCAATTGCAGGTAATCTACCACGATCAGCCCGACATCGTGCCGCCGTTTCAGCCGCCGCGCACGGGTGCGCAGGCCCGAAATGGTGAGCGCGGGGGTATCGTCGATATACAGCGGCAGTTCGCTCAGGCGTTGCGCGGCGTAGGACAGCTTCTGGAACTCGTCGCGGTTCAATTTGCCCGAACGCAGCGCTTCCGACGAGACTTCGGCCTGTTCGGCCAGGATACGCGTGGCCAATTGGTCGGCGCTCATTTCCAGGCTGAAGAAGGCGGCAGGCGCGCCGTAATTGTGCGGGCCGCCATCGCGCATCCATTTGAGGTGTTCCTCGGCGCAATTGAAGGCGATGTTCATCGCCAGCGAACTTTTGCCCATGCCCGGCCGCCCGGCCAGGATGATGAGATCCGAATTGTGCAGCCCGGCGGTCTTGTGGTCGATCACTTCCAGCCCGGTGGTTTTGCCCGAAAGCCCGCCGCCCGAATTCATCGCCGCTTCGACCAGCTTGATCGCTTCGTGCGAGGCGGAGCGGAAGCTGGTGCCGGTGTTCTCGCTGGTGGCGCCCTCTGCCACTTCGAACAATCGCGCTTCGGCGCTTTCGATCTGGCGCATCGGCTCCACCTCTTCGGAGGTGTCGAGCGCAGCTTCCACCAGTTCGCGGCCCACGCTCACCAGTTCGCGCAGCAGCGCCAGATCGTAAATCTGCTGCGCCAGTTCGCGCGGGGCGAGCAGGCCCTGCCCATCGGCGGTGAGCCGCGCCAGATAGGAGCTGCCGCCCAGTTCTTTCAGCCCCTCGTCGGCTTCGAAATAGGGTTTGAGCGTAACCGGGGTGACCACCATCTGCCGCTCGATGCCGATCAGGATGCGTTCGAAGATGCGCTGGTGGACGGGGGCGAAGAAGTGCCTTGGTTGCAATTCTACCGGCAGCTCCTCCAGCACCCGGTTGTCGATCAGCGCCGCGCCGATGAAGGCCGCCTCGGCCTCCGGATTGGCGGGCAGCGCGCGGCCCTGCGGTGCAGTTGCGGAATTGGCGGGGGCGGCAGAATCGCGGCGGAGCAGAAGATCTTGATCGGGCATAAGCGGTCTTCATGGAAGGCTGGCGGCGCATCGGCAAGGCGCGCGATGTATCATTTTACCCCCATACCCTGTGGAAAGCGGGGACGAAGCACGGCGGCCCCCGTTTCGCAATTGCAATATACCTGCCCGCTGGGCCAAGAGGGCAGGCGATGAACGAACCGCCCGAACTTTCCCAGGCCGATAACCGGATCGCGCGAATCACGCTCGACGAGGCGAGCGTGCTCGCCCGTAATGCGGAAATCGAGAAAGAGCGCGAAGTGGCGCTGCGCGATCTGGTGGAGGACAATCTGTTTCGCCCGCTGCGCGCGCTCGAACAGGGCCACGCCGGGCCGTGGCACGTGCATCTGGCGATCGTGGAAGGGATGCTGGCGCTGGGGCTGACCGATTGCGC
>JBGSLI010000137.1:0-2608 GCA_041740775.1 Alteraurantiacibacter sp.
GCGTGGTGTTTGCCCCGGCGCGCCGCGAAATGCGCCTGCAGGGGCCGACCGAGGCGCTCAAGCGGGTGTTCTTCAAAAAGCCGCTCACCGCCGGCGATCTGGTGGCCACGCACGGCCAGCAACCGGTGCAGAACGTGCCGCCCGAAGTGCGCCGCATGTTCAACGCGCCCGCCTATGCGCTGACGCAGATCCGCCTGCAGGTGATTTCCACCAGTCCCAAGGGCATCGTCCACATCGATGAAGATACCGAAGTCGAACTGCGCGCCGAGTTCGAGGAACCGCGCGATGCGCGCGGCCTGATCAATTATGACGATGTCGGCGGAATGGACGATACCATCAAGCAATTGCAGGAAATGGTTGAACTGCCGCTGCGTTATCCCGAACTGTTTACCCGGCTGGGGGTCGATCCGCCCAAGGGTGTGCTGCTGCACGGCCCGCCCGGCACCGGCAAGACGCGGCTGGCACAGGCGGTGGCAAACGAATCGGACGCCGAATTCTTCACCATCAACGGCCCCGAAATCATGGGCTCCGCCTATGGCGAGAGCGAGAAGCGGTTGCGCGAAGTGTTCGAGGAAGCCGAGCGCAGCCAGCCCGCGATTGTCTTCATCGACGAGATCGATTCGATCACCCCCAAGCGCCAGCAGACGCCGGGCGAGGCGGAAAAGCGGCTGGTGGCCCAATTGCTGACGCTGATGGACGGATTGCAGTCGCGCGCCAATCTGGTGGTGATCGCCGCCACCAACCGCCCCGATGCGATCGACGAGGCGCTGCGCCGCCCCGGCCGCTTCGATCGCGAAATCATTATCGGCGTGCCCGACGAGAAGGGGCGGCGCGAAATCCTTGCCATCCACACCCGCGGCATGCCGCTGGGCGAAGGCGTGGACCTGGCCGAACTTTCGCGCTCCACCCACGGCTTTGTCGGCGCGGATCTGGCCGCGCTCACCCGCGAGGCGGCGATCGAAGCGGTGCGGCGGATCATGCCCCGGCTCGATCTGGATGCGCGCGAGATTCCCGCCGATGTGCTGGAGGATCTCTGCGTCGAAAAGGAGGATTTCCGCGCTGCGCTGAAGCGCGTGCAACCTTCCGCCATGCGCGAGGTGATGGTGCAGGCCCCCACCGTGGGCTGGGACGATCTGGGCGGGCTGGACGAAGCGATCAGCAAGCTGAAGGAAGGCGTCGAACTGCCGTTGAAGAACCCGCAGGCGTTCGAACGGCTGGGCATCCGCCCGGCCAAGGGCTTCCTGCTCTACGGCCCGCCCGGCACCGGCAAGACGCTGTTGGCCAAGGCGGTGGCGAAGGAGGCGGAGGCCAATTTCATCTCGATGAAAAGTTCCGACCTGCTCTCCAAATGGTATGGCGAGAGCGAGCAGCAGATCGCCAAGCTGTTCTCACGCGCGCGCGCAGTGGCGCCCTGCGTGATCTTCATCGACGAGATCGACAGCCTCGTCCCTGCGCGCGGCAGCGGTGCGGGCGAGCCGCAGGTGACCGCGCGCGTGGTGAATACCATTCTGGCGGAAATGGACGGGATGGAAGAACTTTCCTCGATCGTGGTGATCGGCGCCACCAACCGGCCCGCCCTGGTCGATCCCGCGCTGCTGCGCCCCGGCCGGTTTGACGAGCTGGTCTATGTCGGCGCGCCCGATGCCAAAGGCCGCGAACATATCCTGAAAATCCACACCGCTGCCATGCCGCTGGCCGATGATGTCGATCTGCCCGCCATCGCCGCCAAGGCCGAACTTTTCACCGGTGCCGATCTGGAAGACGTGGTGCGCCGCGCCGGGCTCAACGCCATCCGCCGGTCGGACGGCGCGCCCGACACGGTAGCGATGGCCGATTTTGAAGAAGCGCTGAAGGAAAGCCGCGCCACCGTCACCCCGCAGATGGAAGAGGAATACGCCAAGATGAAGGGCGAGCTGAAACGCCGCGCGATGGAAGTACGCCCGATCGGCTTCATCCACGAAGGCATGCTGGAATCGACGCGCGGCCAGAAGCATTAGAGCGGTGTCATTGCGAGCGAAGCGCGGCAATCCACTGCCTGCCATTGCCGCTGTTCTCGCCGTCGGGAAATGGATTGCCGCGTCGCCTTCGGCTCCTCGCAACGACGAGGTGCAGGCCTAACCCTTCTTCACCTTCTCGTTCGCAGCTTCCACTTCCAGCCGGTGGCGGATCAGCGCATCGGGCATGTGCTGGCGCAGCCAGGCCAGCATGTGTTCGCGCACCGCGCAGCGCAATTCCCACAGATCGCCGATCGTCGCCGCGCTCATGCCCAGCCGCAGTTCCACGCTTTCGGGATAGGCCTCGGTCATCAGCAGCGCTCCGGTGCGCCGGTCCCACAGCGGATGCGTGTCCAGAAAGCGCAGGAATTCGGCGCGGATCGGCTCCACCTCGGTTATCGGATCGAGGTGGAGGAACACCGGCCCGGTGAGCATTTCGCTCTTGCGCGACCAGTTTTCGAAACTCTCGTCGAGAAAGCGGATGGTGGGCACGATCACCACCCGTTCGTCCCATGTGCGCACGGTGACAAAGCTCATGCGGATTTCCTCCACCCGCCCGGTATGCCCGTCCACAACCACCAGATCGCCGATCCGCAACGGCTCGGTCAGTGCCA
>JBGSLI010000138.1:0-4248 GCA_041740775.1 Alteraurantiacibacter sp.
CCTGGCGGTGCTGGCGCTGGCGCTGACCGCGGTGCTGACCCCGGCGATCACGCTATATGACGAAATCCCCGCCATGTCCGCGCAGGTGGGCAGGCATTTCAGCGAATTGCAGATGACCTTTGCCTGGGTTGGCGATCTCAACCGGCAGCTGGCCGCGCTGACGGGGGCGGAAGGGCAGAAGGTGGTGCTGGCCGGGCCGACCGTGCTCGAACAGCTCGCCTTTGCCACCCCCACCGTGGTGCTCGAAGTGCTGCTGACCTTTCTGCTGGCCTTCTTCATGATCGAGGCGCGGGTGCGGCTGCGGCGGCGGCTGCTGCTCGAACGCCAGCAGGTGGGCACCAGCCTCAAGGCCGCGCGCGCCATGCGCGAGGTGCAGGACCGGGTGGCCGCCTATATAATCACCGTGGGGCTGATCAATGCAGGCGTCGGGGTGATCGTGGCGCTGGGGGCCTGGGCATTGGGCATGGATGCGCCGATCATGTGGGGCGGACTGGCGGCACTGCTCAATTTCGTGCCCTATATTGGGCCGATGATGATGATGGTGCTGCTCGGCCTGTTCGGGCTGGGCTCGGCCGAATCGGTGCTGGTCGGACTGATCCCTGCCGCCGCCTATCTGGGGCTGCACACGGTGGAGGCCAATGTCGTCACCCCCGGCGTGCTGGGCGCGCGCTTTACCATGAACCCGGTCGCGATCCTGCTGGCGCTGGCCTATTTCGGCTGGATCTGGGGCGTGGCGGGCGCGCTGCTTTCGGTGCCGATCCTGCTGACTCTGACCGCGCTGGTCGATTGCCTGGGCCGCCCCAATTTCGTCGGTTTCGTATTCGGCGAACCGCTGTTCCGCACCAATATGCTCGATCTTCAGGCAGACGATTGAATGGCAAGGCAAAAGGCCCGCTCCAGCAGGAACGGGCCTTTTTGGTTTTACCTGATCGCCGGTGATCAGCCGGGATAGGTCCAGGCGCTGCCGCGGGCCAGATTGTCGGCGGCGAAATCCCAGTTGAGATGGCCGCCAACCACTGCATCCAGATAGTTCGGGCGGGCGTTCTGGTGATCGAGATAATAGGCGTGTTCCCACAGATCGATCACCAGCAAGGGGTTGCCGCCCCGATCAGCAAGCGTATCGGCATCATGCGTATCGACCACCGACAATTTGCCGCCTTCTGCCACCAGCCACACCCAGCCGCTGGCAAAATGGCCCGCTCCTCTGGCTTTCAGCTGATCCTTCAATTCGCCCAGCGAACCGAAGCTTTCCTCGATCATCGCCGCCAGTTCGCCGCTCGGCCCGGTGCTTTGCGGGGCCAGCGAATGCCAGTAGAAACCGTGGTTCCACACCTGCGCGCTGTTGTTGAACAGGCCCTGATCCGATCCGCGCGCGGCGGCAATCACGGCTTCGAGCGGCTGGTTCGCCAGATCGGTGCCCTCGATCGCGGCATTGGTCTTGTCGACATAGGCCTTGTGGTGCTTGCCGTGGTGATAGCCGAAGGTTTCCGCGGTGATTGCGGGTGCCAGCGCCTCGGCATCATAAGGGAGAGGCATGAGGGAAAAAGCCATTGGTATTCGTCCTTCCTGTTTCGCTTTAAGGCGGTGCTAGTAACAATGCGCGAATGCAGCGCAAGTTGCATCACCACCGGAATTTTCGCCATCCACCCTGCCCGCCCGCTTGGGGCGTGACAAGAGGGGCGCAAGGCGGCATGCATGGCCGCGCATCTTCCGCGCCGCAAGAGAGACTTATGGGACGCAAGCTTTTCGGAACCGACGGCATCCGCGGCCGCGCCAACGGACGCACACTGAACGCGGGAACCGCGATGAAGGTGGGCCAGGCGGCGGGCCGCCATTTCATGCGCGGCGATCACAGGCACCGGGTGGTGATCGGCAAGGACACCCGCCTGTCAGGCTATATGATGGAAAACGCGCTGGTGGCCGGTTTTACCAGCGTGGGGATGGATGTGATCATGACCGGGCCGCTGCCCACCCCCGCCGTGGCGCTGCTGACGCGCGAGATGCGCGCCGATATCGGGGTGATGATATCGGCCAGCCACAACGCCTTTGCCGACAATGGCATCAAGCTGTTCGGGCCCGACGGGTTCAAGCTTTCGGATGCCGATGAAGCCGCGATCGAGGCGCTGATGGAGGCCGAACCGCTGTTGGCCGAAGGCGATGCCATCGGCCGGGCACGGCGGATCGAGGATGCGCGCGGGCGATATATCCACGCGGTCAAGCGCGCGCTGCCGTCAGACCTGCGGCTCGACGGGCTGAAGATCGTGGTCGATTGCGCCAATGGCGCGGCCTACAATGTCACCCCCACCGCGATCTGGGAACTGGGCGCGGATGTGGTGGCGATGGGCGTCACCCCCAACGGCACCAATATCAACGACGGCGTCGGCTCTACCTCATTGGATGCGATCAAGGCGCGGGTGGTGGCCGAAGGCGCGGATATCGGCATTGCGCTGGATGGCGATGCCGACCGGCTGATCGTGATCGACGAGAAGGGCAAGGAAGTCGACGGG
This sequence comes from Alteraurantiacibacter sp., assembly GCA_041740775.1. Lineage (GTDB taxonomy): Bacteria > Pseudomonadota > Alphaproteobacteria > Sphingomonadales > Sphingomonadaceae > Alteraurantiacibacter. The sequence continues at coordinate 2,508 of JBGSLI010000138.1, forward strand.
GACCAGATCATGGCGCTGATCGGCAGCCGCTGGCAGATGAAGGGCCTGTTGAAGGGCGGCGGGCTGGTGGCCACGGTAATGTCCAATCTGGGGCTGGAACGCTTCCTTGGCGGCTTGGGGCTGGAACTCGTCCGCGCGCAGGTGGGGGACCGCTACGTGCTCGAAGCGATGCGCGCAGGCGGTTACAACGTCGGCGGTGAGCAATCGGGCCACATGATCCTGCTCGATCACGCCACTACCGGCGATGGCACCATCGCCGCGATGCAGGTGCTCGCCGCCATGGTCCGCACCGGCAGGCGGGCGAGCGAACTGCTGCACCTGTTCGATCCGGTGCCGCAGGTGCTCAAGAACGTGCGCTATGAAAGCGGCGATCCGCTGGCGGCGCAAAGCGTGCAGGATGCGATCGCCGGTGGCGAGCGCGAACTGGCCGCCAACGGCCGCCTGGTGATCCGCAAATCGGGCACCGAACCGCTGGTGCGGGTGATGGCCGAAGGCGATGATGCCGCAAAGGTCAATCGCGTGGTGGACGAGATCTGCGACGCGGTGCGCGGGGCGATGTGACCGGCCAGCCGACCCGCCCACCGCGCATCCTTGCCATTGCCGGATCGGATTCTTCCGGCGGTGCAGGGATTCAGGCGGATATAAAGACAATTACCATGCTGGGCGGCTACGCGATGACCGCGATCACCGCCGTCACTGCGCAGAACAGCCGCGGCGTGCGCGCGACTGAGGCGCTGTCGCCCGATTTCGTCGCCGCGCAGATCGATGCCTGCATGGAAGATATCGGCGTCGATGCGGTGAAGATCGGAATGCTGGGCAGCGCCGATATCGCCGAAGTGGTCGCAGACCGGCTGGAAGACCTGCCCTGCCCGATCGTGTTCGATCCGGTAATGGTGGCCACCAGCGGATCGGTGCTGGCCGATGCGGCCACGATCCATGCGTTCGAATGGCTGATGGAACTGGCCACGATAACCACCCCCAATGTGCCCGAACTGGCGGCGCTGGGCGGCACAGCGGCGATGGCCGCGCGGAACGACGGGCGCGGCGTTACTTATCTGGCCAAGGGCGGTGATGCCGAAGGGCCGATGGTGGAAGATTTGCTCGTGCGCCCCGGCATGGCCGATGTGGCGTGGCACGAAGCGCGCATCCTCACCCGGCACACCCACGGCACCGGCTGCACGCTGTCGTCCGCCATCGCCACAAATCTGGCACGCGGTCTGCCGCTCGACGAAGCCGTGGCCGAGGCGCGTCGCTTCGTGCGCGAAGCGCTGATGGCGGCACCCGGTTACGGCTTCGGCAATGGCCCGCTCGGTCACCAGGCAGTGCGACGCGCAGGGCCTGGAGGCAAGCCGCAGGAATCGTGAACCGAAGGTGCGAAGGTGCCGGCTTGGGGGCGAGGCAGGGCTCAAACGGCATCCCTCGCTCGCGCTTCCTGTGCCCAGAGCATCGTGTGGATAATGTGAATCGCGGGATTCCGGTTTGAGCATGATTGTGATTCACCCTGCTTGGAGGTGGATCATGGGGGGATGTCGATCTGGGGACCTGCGTTGGAATGTGCTTGCGGCGGTTGCGGGGCGCATCGCGGCCTCTGCGGCCGAGCGATACGGCATCGGCATGAGTTCGGCGACCCGTCGGGTGGACCGGGCGGCCGATCGGGCGGCTGGATCAGTCGCTTCCGGACCGGTAGCCTTCGGGCACCGGCACCGCGATCGGATCGGCCAGATCATGCACGCGGGTGACG